>JAVHXX010000411.1 GCA_031119595.1 Patulibacter sp.
CGACCAGAGTGGTCCGCAGTCAACGCCGACTGTCAGGAACCACCATGAAGTCACCGACCACCCATCTCGTCGAGCGCGCCGTCGCCAAGCAGGAGCACGATCCCGCGGCCGACCTCGCCCACCACCGCGCCGCCGCGGCCGAGCAGTTCGACGGCCCGTTCATCGACGCGTGCCTGTTCTCGCGGCGCTGGAACGCCGGCAGCCAGCTCGTCGCCCGGCAGTTCGGGATCCTGGGGCGGCTCGCGCTCCGCAAGGCCCGCGAGCTGCAGGCCGCCGGACTGCCGAACCACTTCATGCTGGTCATCACGGACACGGAGGTGATCGCGTTCGAGCGCGAGCTCACGCCCTTCGGCGGGCAGCTCGGCAAGCCGGGCCGCGGCGGCGAGGTCGCCCGCTGGCGCCGTGCCGACCTCACCGTCACCTGGACCGACGCGGGGTACCTCTACGACACCGTCATCGCCTCCCGGACCGAGGGCGAGGTCGTGAAGTGCACGGTCGGCAAGGCCCCGATCAGCGAGTCGTTCCTCCGGCTCCTCGCCGACCCGACCGCGACCGCACCCGCCTCGACCCGCGCCGCCGCATGACGATCCACCGCCGACGCCGCGGAGGCTCGCCCTGGACCTGGGCTGCCATGGCCGCCCTGGTGGTCGTCTCGATCGCCGGGTACGCGCTCGTCCCGGCGCAGTACCTGCACTAGCCGTCTACGGCGTGACGACGCTCCCGGTCTGCACGACCTCGAAGGCGCTGCCCGGGATGGTCTTGAGCTGGTTGAGATCGTCGTCGCTCCAACTCGTGCTCGGGGCGCCCGAGATGTACCAGGGCGAGCCGTTGTCGGCGACGATCAGGCCGTAGTGCTTGAGCGCCGTCGCGATGACCGCCGACTGGCCGGTGAACTTCGACGTGTCGTAGTCGGCGCGCATCCGCAGGCGCAGGCCCATCGGCGGGAGGTTCGGGTCGCGGCTGTCGCCAGTCCAATGATTGGCAGGCGCGACATAGGCCTGCTGGGTCTTCGACACCGTCATGCGAAGGGCGTGATGGATGGCCCCGGCCGCCACCTCGTCGTAGCGGGCGAGTCCCGGAAGGATCGGCAGTCCCGCGGCGTCCGCGCTGGTCCAGCCGGGCTTGCGCCCGGGACTGCTGCCGTCGGCCAGATTCCAGATCGCTCCGCCATCCGCAGTCCACCCGGCCGTCCCCGCGAACGCGCGGTAGAGCTCGTACAGCCGACACTCGCCCTGTCGCACGACGAGGACATGCCGGTCACCGTCGGGATCGTTGCCGCCTTCGACCGGCGCATCCAGGGGGATCGGATACGACCCGGGATTGGACTCGTCGGGGAATCCGTCGGGGCCGATGGTCAACGGCACGAGTGGTTGGCTCGCGGCAACCACGAGGTAGGGGATGCCGAAGCCGCCCGGCCCTTGCCCGAGGTCGGCGGCACCAAAGTCCGGGTGGACGTGCGCGGAGATCCCGATCGAGGTGAGGTACGCGGTGCTGCGGGGATCGACGGGGAGCGAGGAGACGTCCTGGTTGAAGGCGCTGGTCGCCGGGAGGACCGGGCACCCGCCGATCGTCGGGAGGTCGCCGAGGGCCGGAGCTGAGACGGTCGCCCCCGGGGCGCCGACCGTGGGCGCCGCCCCGGGGGTGGTCGGATGCTTGCTTCGGGACCAGCCGCCACAACCTGTTCGGTCGACGCGGCGCACGCAGTTCCGGCCGCGAAACGTGATCCCGCCCGGCGCGACCGAGCGAGCTCCGTGCAACACCAGCGTTCGACTTCCTCTCCGAACAGGAGCGCTGCCACGCGCGACCACGGTCCGACCCTGGATCCGCGCGGAGACCTGGATCTCGACTCGGACAATTCGGTGCGACCGTGTCGCCCACGTCACCGTGACGGCGCCGGAGTCGAGCGTCGCGCGGCCATGGAACGCCGGGGCCGCTGCGGCTGCCGACGAACCAGGAACGACACCGAACGCGATCGCACCGACCACGCCGAACCACGACCACGAGAGCATCCTCATCCCGCCGACGCTATCGATCGCTCGGCGCTCGGCGGACGGCGACTCGACGGATCGCGGGGGTCTCCCCCGGGCTCCCCCGCGACGCCCGCCACACCGCAGGTTCGTCTACCGTGCGCTCCCACGCTCCTCATGCTCCGCCATTTCGTTCAGCTGTCCTCCACCTCACGACCGCTCGCCGCGTGGCTCGCACTCGTCGTGCTGATCCTCGCCGGCGCGCCCTCGAGCGCGGAGGCCGGCGTGTACACGGTGTACTCCTGCCGGACACCAGCGGGCACGCCTGCGCCGACAGATGGGTGGTCGTCGACCGAGTCCGCTGACGACAGCGTCGCGCTGACATCGGCATGCGAAACCGGCGGTCCCCTCACGTTCCACCTGCTCGGCCGCTGGACGTACGACAACGGTCAGGGGTCCACAGCCGCGTTCCAGCTCGGTATTCCCGGTCTCGCGCTCGGTGACAGTACGGTCTGGAGGTCGGTCTCCCTGCGGTCACCCGACGACGGGACCAGCGTGTTCTCACTCGTTCGGGGCGGTGGACCGGCGCGGAACATCGAAGCGCTCGGTTCGCCCGTGTCTGCCGGCACCGATGCATCGCCCTTCGACCCTGCGAACCGTCTCGCCGTCCCGATCTCGGCCAACGCCGCCGGGACCTTCAGCGACACGGCCGGGATCACGGCTCGAGTCTCGTGTGCGAACCCCCAGCAGACCTACTGCGGAGCGATCGGGGGATACAAAGCGGTGTTCAACCTATGGGCGGCCGCCCTCCAGATTCAGGACAGCGTGCCGCCGGCGATCTCGTCGGCCACAGGTGATCTTCTCTCGAACGGCGCGCCGACCGCCACGGTGTCAGGAGCGCCGAGTGTCGTGGTCCAGGCTTCGGACATCGGATCGGGGCTCTATCGCCTCGTCCTCACCGTGGACGGCGCGGACACCACGTCTGCTCGGTTCTCGGACAACGGCGGGCGGTGCGCGATCGTGCCGGGTACGACCCGCGCGTTCCTGTATCGCCAACCGTGTCCGGCGCAGAGCAGTGCCTCGCTGAGCTGGGACACCACCACCGTCCCCGCTGGGAGCCATGCGGTGCAGGTGCTCGTGGAGGACGCTTCCGGGAACCGCAGCGTGGTCGCCTCGGGGCGGACCACGGTCGGAAACACCGCTGTCGGTCCGGGCAGCCCGCTGGCGGCGCGAGGCGCGAACAACGGCACGCCCGCAACCGACGCAGCCGTCCTGCGGGTCGACTGGCCGTCGACCCGGATCGCCCCGCGCACCGACCACGCGACGGTGCGGAGATGTGCCCGGCACGCTTCGTACCGTCTCCTCCATCCACTCTGGTGCGCCGGGGCTCCGGCGCGGGACGCTGCTTCGCGGGCGTGGTCATCCAAGAAGCCCGAGCTCCTCGCCGGGACGCTGACCGACCGCGACGGCACGCCGATCGTCGGCGCAAACCTCCTCATCGACAGCACGCCCAGCGCCGTAGGCGCAACCCCAGCTCGGCTCGCCGTCGTCACGACCGACGAGCACGGCGCATTCACCACTCCCGTCCCACGGAATACCGGCTCGCAGACGCTGAATGCACAATGGCGAGCACGGGCGAACGATGGTGTCGCGTCGGCGACGGCCAGCGCGACGCTGAGCGTCCGGGCCAGTACGACCTCCGCCTTCGACCGCACGATCCGCCACGGCCATGCCGTCACCTTCCACGGAACGCTCCGCAGCCGCGCCGGACTGCTCGATCGGGTGCCGGTCAGCCTCCAGGTACAGGTCGGGACGCGTTGGCAGACGTTCGCGTCGGTGCCGACCGACGCAACCGGCGCTTGGAGGTTCCGTCGGACCTTCCACACGCGCGGGCACTTCCGGATCCGCGTGCTGGTCGGATCGGTTCCGTCCTATCCGTGGGCGGCGAGTCGACCGTCGAGCCCGGTCAGGTTGACCGTCCGCTGATGCGGCCCTCTCGGGCCGCGCTCGCCCCGGCTAGTAGCCGAGGAACGAGCGCAGCGCGGAGAGGTCGATCGCACCGACGCCTGCAAGGGCGGCGCCGGTCGTCAGGACCAGGCCACCCATCACGAGCTGTGCACGCACCAGGAAGGGCGTGAAGACATGATCGGTGGCCTGCGCGTCGGGACTCATGCCCAGTTGATCGGCGCCACGCGGGCACCGCGCGAACCCGGCCTGGACGGCTGACGGAGGAACCAGGGTTCCGCACCCGCCACGGCGCCTGATGCCGCGGCCCTGCGCGACTCGCGCGCGGTCCGCCGGAGCCGGGGCGGCTCTACGCCTGGCCCTCGACCCGCTCGGCGACCTCGGCCGCCAGCGCGGCGCTGGCGCGCTCGATGATGTCGAACATCTCCGCGAACTCGCGGTCGCCGCCGTAGTACGGGTC
>JAVHXX010000412.1 GCA_031119595.1 Patulibacter sp.
CCCGCGCCGACGATCTCGACAGCGCCTGGTTCCCGGCGGCGGTCGCCGCATCACCGGCTGGTGAGGCGGCACGTCCCGCCGCGCCGGGGACGGCAGGGCCGACGTCGCCCGGCGTCCCGCCGACGGCCGAGCCGCACGGCAAGGGCGTCGTCAAGCGCACCGCCACGAACGTCAAACAGGCCCTGCTGATCGTGATCGGCGCGCTGGCGGCACTCTTCGCGGTGTTCAACAGTCAGAACGTGCAGGTCCACTGGATCTTCGGCGACGCCGTCAACACGCCACTCATCCTCGTCATCGCGATCGCCTTCGTCGCCGGCGCCGTCATCGGTTGGATCGCCGCCAAGCTCGGCGGCCGCAACCGCACGAACTGACTCGACCGCTCGCCACCATGGATCGGCGTGCGGCGACGGCCGGACGCCTCCGCCCGCCGCCCCGCGTCAGTGGCTCGACGCGAACGTCTTCAGCGCCTGCGTCGCCTGGCCCACCGTCGGCGCGGGGCCTGACGGCACGGCGGTGTGCGTCGGTCCGGCGACCTGGTTGAGCACGGCCTGGCCGCGCGGGATGACGAACTTCGCGAGCGAGAACACCTCGGAGTCGGCGTAGCGCGCGTCGCGCACGGCCCGGTACTCGACCTGGAGTTCCTTCGTGGTCGCGGTCGCGATGCCGTAGCCCTTGTAGGCGGAGTTGCTGTACCGCAGGTGCTTGTTCGCGCCCTTGATGATCGGGTCCAGGATCTTCGCCGCGGCGACGCGCTGCCCCTCGGGCTTCGCGAAGCGGTCGGCGATGCCCTGGGACGTGATCGACCCGATCACGAGCTCGGTCGCCACCGGCTGGCCACGCTTCAGGCCGTCGATCCAGAGCGAGCTCTGGCGGCCGGTGCGGGTCAGCGTGCCTGCGAAGAACGTGTGGATGTCGCCGGTGAAGAAGGCGACGTCCTTCACGCCGTGCGTCGAGATCGCGTCGCACAGGAGCGAGCGCTCGTACGCGTAGCCATCCCAGGCGTCCGTGTTGAGCGGCTCGCCGGGGAACAGGTCGAGCGACATCGCCATGACCTGGTTCGCGATGAGCTTCCACGGCGCCGTCGAGGTGCGGAGGGCATCGAAGAGCCACTCGCGCTGCGGCGTGCCGAGGAGGGTGGCGTTCTTGTCACGGGTCGGAGCCGTGTTGCCGCAGAAGCTCAGGAAGGTGTCGTTCGGGTTGCACGGCTGGTTCGTGCGGAACTGGCGGGTGTCGAGCCGGAACAGGTCGACCTGGCCGAAGCGCGTCGTGCCGGAGGTCTTGTCGGGGAGGTCCGGATCACGGACCACGGGCATCGCCTCGAAGAACGCCCGGTAGGCGCCCGCACGGCGCTGCGCGAACGGGATGGGGCGGCTGCCCTTGTACGTGCTCTGGCCACCCGGGAGGAGGCCGGCGTAGTTGTCCTCGACCTCGTGGTCGTCCCAGATCGCCACGAACGGCGACGCCGCACGCATCGCCCGCAGGTTCGCGTCGGAGTGGTAGGTCGCGTACTGCGCGCGGTACTCCTCGAACGTCCGCACGCTGCCGTCCGGGGTGGTCGGCACGGAACGCACTGCGCCGTCGAAGAACGCCTTCTCGTAGATGTAGTCCCCGAGGCACACCGCGAGGTCGACCTCCTGCGCGGCGAGGTCGCCGTGGGCGGCGTAGTTGCCGACGAGGAAGTCCTGGCACGAGAAGAACGCGATGCGGATCGGCTCCGTCGAGTCCGGCGGGGGAGGGAGGCGCAGCCGGCCGACGGGTGAGCTCTCGCCGTCGGCGGTCTCGAAGCGGTACCAGTAGCGCTCACCCGGCTGGAGCGCGGCGCCGCCGATCTGCACGCGCGCGGTGCTGCCGGCGTCCGGGTCGGCGAGCGCCTCGGTCCGCACGACGACGCTGCCGAAGCCGGGGTCCGTGGAGACCTCCACCGTGAGACGGGTCGGACGGTCGATGCCGTCGAGCGCGGTCCAGAGGGTCGCCTGGCGCTGGTCGACCTGGCCGCTCGCGACGCCCTGGGAAAAGGCGACGTCGGTGGCGCCGGGCACCGCCGCGACGGCCCGGGAGAGGAGCGGATCGCTCAGGACCCAGAGGCCCGCGGCGCCGGTGACGGCGGTGCGCATGAAGTCTCGGCGGGGGAACCGCCCGGAGGTGGGTGAAGGCATCGGGCCGCCGTCCTGGACGCTCGGGGACGGAACGGAGGTTCCTCCCAGCCTGGCGCGCCGTCAACCGCCCGTCACAGGGTCGTCACCGGAGTCGGTGCTCCTTGTGTGAGCATTCCGACCGATCGGGTCGGCATAACGCCCCTGGGGCGGCTACTCTTACGGGTGATGATCTTCACGACCAAAGCCGAGTACGGCGTGCGTTTGCTCGTCGACCTCGGTCAGGCAGGTGGAGGCGACCCCGTCGCCCTCAAGGCCATCGCCGAGCGCGAGAACCTGCCGCTGGCCTACCTCGAGCGGATCGTCGCCCTCCTCCGCAAGGCCGGGTTCGTCGAGAGCACCCGCGGCGCCCGCGGCGGGTATCTCCTCACGCGCCGCCCGGAAGACATCCGCATGGACGAGGTCATCGCCGCCCTCGACGGGCCGATCGCCCCGATGTCGTGCTTCATCGACGACTCCGCCACCGAGGCGCACAAGGTCGTCTGCTCGCACCACGTCGACGACGAGACCGGCCCGTGCGGCACCAAACTTCTCTGGACCCGTGTCCACGGTGGCGTCGTCCGCGCGCTGCAGCAGACGACGCTGGCCGACCTCATCGCCTTCGAACGCGGCGGAGTCGTCGCGCTCGGTGCCGGCCGTCGCCCTGCCGGCGACGTGCTCCCGGTCATCACGGCGTAACCCCTCTCTTCGGCGGGCCGCCCGGCCTTCACCGCACCCCTGGCCCGCCCGACCCTGAACGCAAAGAAGTCCCCCGGAACCCATGGCCACGCTCGAGATCAAGAACCTGCACGCGAACGCTGACGAGAAGGAGATCCTCAAGGGTCTCGATCTCACGGTGGAGAGCGGCGAGGTCCATGCACTCATGGGCCCGAACGGCGCCGGCAAGTCGACCCTCGCGAACGCGATCATGGGTCACCCGTCGCTGACCGCCCGCGAGGGCCAGGTCCTGTTCGACGGCGAGGACATCACCGAGGCCGCCCCCGACGAGCGCGCGCGCCTCGGGCTGTTCATGGCCTTCCAGTACCCGGTCGCGATCCCTGGCGTCACGATCACGAAGTACCTGCGCTCCGTGATGAACGCCCACCGCGTCGCCCGCGGCGAGGCCGAGATCTCCCTCAAGGAGTTCCGCAAGACGGTGGAGGAGGCGATGGAGCTCGTGAACGTGCCCCGCGAGTTCACCACCCGTTACCTCAACGACGGCTTCTCCGGCGGTGAGAAGAAGCGCCTCGAGGTGCTCCAGCTCGCCCTCCAGAAGCCGAAGATCGCCATCCTCGACGAGACCGACTCCGGCCTCGACGTCGATGCCCTCAACGTCGTCGCACACGGCATCAACGAGGTCGCCAAGGCCAACGGCACCGGCGTCCTGATCATTACGCACTACCAGCGGATCCTGCACCAGATCGTCCCGGACCGGACCTCGATCCTCATGGACGGCCGCATCGTCCGCGAGGGCGGCCCGGAGCTCGTCGACCAGATCGAGACGACCGGCTACGAGCAGATCCGCGCCGACGTCGCCGCCGCGGCCACGAAGTAACCATGGAGCGCGCGGCCGGCACCTCGCACGACACCACCACGGCCTCGGCCGGTGGGTTCGACGTGGAGGCGATCCGCGCGCAGTTCCCGGTCCTCACCGACGAGCACGGGTCGACGGTCGTCTACCTCGACTCGGGCGCGAGCGCGCAGAAGCCGGCGGTGGTCCTCGACCACATGCGTGACTTCGCCGCGCACCACTACGCGAATATTCACCGCGGCGTCTACGGCCTCGCCCAAGACGCCGACGCGGCCTACGAGGGCGCGCGCCGCCGCGCCGCCGCCCTCGTGAACGGCGACCCGAAGACGACGATCTTCACGAAGAACGTCACCGAGGCGATCAACCTCGTCGCCCGCAGCTGGGGCGAGGAGAACCTGAAGCCCGGCGACCAGCTCGTCCTCACGGAGCTCGAGCACCACGCCAACCTCGTGCCGTGGCAGGAGGTCGCCCGCAAGACGGGCGCCGAACTCGTCTGGTGCCCGGTCCTCCCGGACGGTCAGGTCGACTTCGCTCCGATGCACGAGGCGCTCGCCGGAGGCCGCGTGAAGCTCGTCGCGTGTGCGCACGTGAGCAACGTGCTCGGCACGGTGTTGCCGGTCGCCGAGATCATCGAGGCTGCCCACACCGCGGGCGCGCTCGTCTGCATCGACGGCGCCCAGGCGGTGCCGCAGATGCCCGTCGACATCACGGCACTGGGCGCCGACTTC
>JAVHXX010000413.1 GCA_031119595.1 Patulibacter sp.
GCGCCGGCTCGCTACGCGTACGTCCGGCGCGCGGGGGTGAGCGTGCCGGCGAGGGTGCCGATCGCCACGCCGGCGTCGTTCTGGTCGTCGAAGTTCTCTCGGAGGAGCACCACGACATCGTGGGCGCCCAGCGCGCCGGCGAGGTCGAGGAGGGTGGCGTAGGTCGCGGCGCCGTAGGCGAGGATCGCGCGCGCCGAGGCGACGATGGTGGCGTCGCGGAGATCCGGGTGGGCGCGGCGCAGCGTGGTTTCGCCTTCGCGGATGAGGCCGTCGACGCCGGTGCACGGGCGCTCCCACGGTTCTTTGCCGGCGAGGCGGAACGCCGCCTCGACGTTCGTCACGTGCCGACGGGCGGTCTCGGCCCGCTCACGGAGCAGGTCGGCGAGATCGTGGTTGCCGGCCGAGGAGCGCATCCGGTCGGCGAGCTCGGCGACCGTCAGCTCCATCCGCAGGGCAGCGGCGAGGCGCGCGAAGAACAGGTCCTCGGGGGTCTTGAGTCTGCCGAATCGGTTCACCTGGCCTCCCACGCCGCGGTCCTGAACGTCTCTCCAGAACCCTACGTAAACGGACAGGTCCTGTCACATCGAACGTGCGCAACCGCACGGCGACGTTGGGCGATCCCACAGGTCCGAGCGGGCCCGTCGATCGACCCGTCCGCGTGGCTCCGATGCCGATTCGCGACCGTGCCGCACACCACGCGAAGACGGGCGCGCCCCGCCCGGGCTCGATACGCTCGCTGGGCCCTCGTAGCTCAGTTGGTCAGAGCAGCGGACTTTTAATCCGACGGTCCCCGGTTCGAGCCCGGGTGGGGGCATACCCTTAATAGCCTGCAAATATCGAGATTTCGCCGATGTGAGTGCCCCGCAGGTCGGGGAGGTACCGCGACCGCGGTACCTTGACGCGGTACCAATCGGGCGCAAGACTGCCCTCTCGTGACTCTCCCGACGGTCAACGTGATCACCCAGCTAGAGCGCTCGGGAACGATCTACTACCACGCCAAGTGGCGACATCGGCGGCCGGACGGGACGACTCGGCAGATCAAGCGCACGCTCGGGCCGGCGTGGCTCGTTCGCAACTCGGAGGGTGTCCTCGTAAAGCGTCGCGGCCGTCCCACCGATGGGCACCTGGATCAGCGTTCCGCTGTGGTCTTGGCCCAGCAGCTGATGGAACGCGTCGAGCTCGAGTTCGAAGAGCAGGAGAAGGCCGCACCCCCGCCCAAGCCGACGGTGAAGGTGATGCTGGACGGTTTCATTGCTCACCGCGAGCACGTGAAGGGTCTGCGTCGGTCGACGCTCCGCGACTACCGCAGCATCGTCGATGGCGCGACCGTCGCAACGATCGCAGAACGCCCCGCCGACGAAGTGACCACGGCCGAGATCGAGACTCTGCTGGCCGGCGTCGCGGAGAGTGCCAGCGCGCGCACAGCGAACAAGTACCGATCGATCCTGGCCGCCGCTTGGGCGTGGGCCTCGAGGCCGTCTGGGCTTGCCCTTGGTGTCAATCCTGCTCAGCAGGCAGACCGCCGCCGAGAGCCAGCGCGTACGTCGGTGGACTGGTTCTCGATCGAGGAGATCGAGTTGCTCGCTAGGACGCTCGCATCGTCGGAGTGGCGTGACTTCAAGGACGGCAAGCCGATCGAGCGCCGCAAGCTGCGGGGTGAAGACGAGGAGCTCCGCAGGTTGTCGGAGGCCCAGGACCCGCAGCTGATCAGGGTCGCGGCGTTCGCCGGACTCCGCCTGTCGGAGATCGTCGCATTGCGGTGGCGCGATGTCGATTTCGAGCGTCGTGCGATCAACGTCCGCGCGACCGTCTCAGACGGGAAGCTGGTCGACGCCCCGAAGAGCGGCAAGCACCGCAGGGTCCCGATGAGCGACCGTGCGTTGACTGCTCTCGACGCTCTCTCGCGCCGCCAGAACTTCACGGAGGCCGACGACTTCGTAGCTGTCGGCCTGATGGGCGAGCGGATCACGGGCGACGCGCTCTCGAAGCGGTTCAAGCGTGCCCGCGACCATGCCGGCCTGCGCCCGCTCGTTTTCCACCATCTCCGGCACACATTCGGCAGTCAGGCCGTTGCCGGCGGTGTCGACCTGGCCCAGGTGAAGGCCGCCATGGGCCACTCGAAGATCGAGACCACCGAGCGGTACCTGCACGCCAAGTCGAGCGCCGATGTCGCGGATGCGTTTACGCGAGCTCAGTCAGGTCAGGCGAAAGCGTCGGTCGAGGCATCGCCTTCCGAGGATCCGGGAGAGCCCGTCGACGCAGGGCGATAGCCTGAACTGACGTGTTCAGCGATCTCGATCTAGTGACCCCGGTTCGCGCTCTTTCGGTTGACGGACGAAGGGTGCCCCCGGGCAAAGTCGGCACCGTGATCTACGCGTGGGACGGTGGAGCGGAAGTGGAGTTCGTGGCCGAGTCCGGCGAGGCCAAGATCGCCTCGGTGGCGGATTCGGACGTCGTGCGGCTGGCGGAGCGGTGATCGACGAACCGAAGCGGCTGGGCCCCGTCTCCGAAGGAGCGCCCGGCACGGGCCGATCACGCCGACGCGGTCGCCGCCGAGGACTCCGGCACAAGGGAAGCTATTTCGCCGCAAAGAGCCGCGTTCGGGAACTGCGGCGCCGCGTTCGATTCGAGTCTGTGGACGATGCCATCGCTTGGCTCGAGAGCGGCGCGTGAGGTCACCTACCCAGCAGCAGCTCCCAGGGCCGACGAAGGCCAGCCCTGGTCTCCCTGGGCAGACCTGAAGCCATCTCGGCGATGACGGCACCGTGCGCGGCGAAGATCGAGGCGCCCCACGCGTACTCGGAGTGGCGGCGCCCGAGCGCCCGGAGCCTCGTTTCGACGGCGTGTGTCACCTCGGCTACCGCTCCGCTGTAGCGCTCGAGCCCCGCGACGAACTCCTCATCCCACTCGCGGAATGACACCTCCATCACGCCGTTGAGGTAGTCGAGGGCCGCGGACGAGATGCCAACGGCCTGGTCAGCGACGATCGTCATGTGTGAATCGTAGGACCGTCAGCTCCTCCCGGCGCTCACTGACTCTCGGGATCGTCGGTCAGGCGGCGAGGGGGAGAGGGATCCATAGTCCGAAGTCCAGATCGGACAACGGAAGGATGCGAGAGGGCCGTCCGCAAGAACTCGCGTGCATCGACCTCGTCTCGGAACGTAGCTCGCACCTCGAATTCCTTGGTCGACATCTGGACACCTGAACCCATGCAGACAGGGCAGGTCTCCCATCCCTGATCGTCCGCGTACGGATCTTCTCGGGGCGCCTCAAGGGTGTTGATCTTCTTGACGCCACCACAGCGTTTGCAGTCCTGTCGGTCGACCATGAGTCCAGCATGGCGCAGACACGGGGCGCTAGCCAAGGCCGCTGGTCGGCGCGCCCCGACGTTCGTCCGCCACGATCTTGGGTACCGGGTGCGTTGTCGATGGAGCACCGAGGTGGCAGAGAGGCTGATCGCGCCCGACTCATAACCGGGTAGTCGGAATTCAACACTCCGGCTCGAGGGTTCGAATCCCTTCCTCCCCTTGACGGGCGACCTTCGGGTCGCCCGTCGTCATTTTCCCGGTCAACGCAAAACCGCCGAGCCCAAGCGGCGAGACCGCCGCTGCGCCAACTCGGTTGGACTGCAGGCACCGGTTCGCATCGTTTGAGCACCACTGATCCGTGGCGGCTCGAGCGCTCCGCGGCGCCGGAAGGAGTCGCCGAAGCGCTATCTACCGTCGGGATGCGTGAGCAGCGCAGAGCAGGCCGATATCGACACCGGACGCTGGGTAGATCAGTCCGGCGAGGCCCGGGAGGGCGACGAGTCGTGGTGCCTCTGGGACATGGATGACGACTACGCCCACTCCATGCTCTCGCGGGCGAGGCCCGGTGAGCCATGGACGATCGAGTCCGGCGATCCCACGGCGCTCCCCGTGCCCGTGACGGGCGAAGACCTCGAGGCCGCTGCCCGCATCGCAGGTGGCACCACCGAGGCCACGCTGCGCTGGCTACTAGCCGAGGCACGGTGGGAGCGAGACAGCCTGGTTGAGCGCCTGCGCCCGTACGACGACCTGGCCGAGCAGTTCGCTCGCGATGCACGCGACTCAGCCGAGCAGTTCACACGGGTCACCACGCTCTTGGGCAAGCGGATCGGGCTCGACGACGACCAGGCGGCGGACTTAGGACGCAGGCTCAACAACGCCTCACGCGAGGCACGCTGATGCACCCCGCCACGCCACCCCGAGACGCCGAGCGGCAACGCGCCCGCCTGCGCGACCAGGGGCCCGCAGGCGCCACCGACCCGGCCACCCGAGCCACGGTGCCCCTCGACCCCGCGACGGGCCCAGGGGGGTGCCCCCAGAGGCCCCAGCGCCATCCTCGCCGCCCTACCCAACTC
>JAVHXX010000414.1 GCA_031119595.1 Patulibacter sp.
CTGGTGCGACCGGCGCGCGGCGGGCCGCGGCCGGTGCGCGCGCAAGACTGGGCTGGGGGCCCCCACCCCCCCGCCACGGCTGGTCTCGGGGCGCCGTGCCGGGACGCGGCCCGCTCGCTGCGCTCGCGGCCCGGCGCGCGGTGTGGGCCGAGGTGTGGGCCCGGGCCGCGGTGGGGGCTTGGGCCTTGGGCGTGCTCCGGGGCGGTCGCTGCTCGGTGGCCCGGGCGCTTGGGTGGGTGCCGAGGATCGTGCTCGTTGTCCGCCTTGGCTTCGCCTTTGGCTCGCGCTTCTGGGAACGCGGGTTGCGACCGGATCCTCGGCTGCGGCGTACGATGCCCGCCGTGATCGATTTGCGTTTCGTGGCGGCTGTGGGCGTGGTCGCGGCCGTCGGGCTGGCCGGCTGTGGTGGTGGCGACGACGCCAAGGCGCCTGCGACCGCGACCACCGCGGTGTCGTCGACCACGGCGGCGGCGTGGACGTGCCCGATCACCGAGGCGCAGGCCCAGGCGGCGCTGAAACCGACCAGCGGTGAGATCGTCCTGCTGTCGAAGGCGCGGCAGAGCTGCGAGTGGGGCGTGTCGCTCGGCACGGCCACCCCCGACCCGACGCAACCGGATGCCGTCGTGGCGCTGCTGCCCGTCCCCGTCGACTCGCTCCAGGCGACGGCGAAGGTCGACCACCCGGCGGGCAAGATCCGGGTGCGCACGGACCTCGGCCGGCAGACCTTCGAGGTCGACGAGGCCTACAAGGACGGCTCTCAGCGGGTGACGATCGTGTCGAACGCCGGCGGCAGCAAGGGTTCGTGGGTCACCGCGGTCGTGATGCCCAAGAGCGACACGAGCCGCTCCGCCACCTCGCAGGCGCGCACACGCGCCGAAGCGCTCCTGCGACTGCTCTGACCGGCGCTCAGCCGGCGAGCGACTCGACGGCCGCGACCACCCGCTCGGCGGCGTGGCCATCGCCGTAGAGCTCGGGATGCTCCGCAGGGAGGGGCGTCTCGAGGGCGGCCCGCGCGGCATCGGCGTCGAGGGCGGCGAGGGTGTTCCACCCGGCGTCGACGGTCTCCGTCCACTCGGTGGTGTCACGGAGGGTCACGCAGCGCACGCCGGCGACGTACGCCTCCTTCTGCACGCCACCGGAATCGGTGAGGACGGCGGAGGCGTTGAGGAGCAGGCCACTGAAGTCGAGGTAGCCCAGCGGCCGCAGGAGGATGAGCTCGCGCTCGGCGCGATCGCGGAGGTCGAAGTCCTCCAGGCGCTGCGCGGTGCGCGGGTGGAGCGGCAGCACGACCGGGGTGCCGACCGAGGCCAGGACGTCGAGGGCGGCGGAGAGCTGCTCGCGGGTGTCGACGTTGCCGGCGCGGTGCAGGGTCGACACGGCGAACTCCCCGCTCGTGAGGCTCAGCTCGGCAAGGAGATCCTGGCCGCGGGCGAGCGACGCGGCGCGCGTGCGGTGGGCCACATCGATCATCACGTCACCGACGACCTCGATCCGGCCCGCGACCGACTCCTTGCGCAGCTGCGCAGCCGACGCCTCGGTGGGCGGCAGGAGCAGATCGGCGGCGTGGTCGATGAGGACCCGGTTGAGCTCCTCGGGCATGTCACGGTCGAACGAGCGCAACCCCGCCTCCACGTGCACGAGCGGGATCCGCTTCTGCGCCGCGGCGATCCCACCGGCGAGCGTGGAGTTCGTGTCGCCGTAGACGAGGACGGCATCGGGGCGGAGGTCGTCGAGGAGCGGGCCGATCGCGCCGAGCATGAGGCCGGTCTGGTGCGTGTTGCTGCCGCCGTGGATGTGCAGCTCGCGCTCGGGCTGCGGGGCACCGAGCTGGTCGATGAACACCTGGCTGAGCTCGTCGTCGTGGTGCTGGCCGGTATGCACCATGACCTCCTCGTGCCGCTCGCGCAGCAGGGGCGACACGGCCGCGGCCTTCACGAACTGAGGACGGTTCCCGATGACGGTGACGACGCGCACGGGCGCACCCTATCCATCACACCCCGCGCGCCGAGGCTGGCAGTGGCACACATATAACGGTCGTCGTACCAGTGAACGGAACCGGAGGGCGTCCATCCTCCGCCGGGCGTCCAGACCGATTACCCGAGGGGCGCCAAAAGCCCCGCACGTTGCCGCTCGACCGGTTTCTACGTGCCAGTAGGGAGTCGGTCCGTCGCGGACCGCGCAACGGGGCGGGAACGATTGCAACCTGGTGGCAACTCCAACATGTGGCCACTCGCGATGTCCCGCGCGGAGGTAACTCCTTGTCGATCATCAAGAATCACGGGAGTTGTCGTTGCATGTGCAACGACAACGGGAATTTCCATTCCGCCGGCGCAGAAATAGGTGGTACAACCGTTCTACGGGGGTTGAGGCAGTCAGGCGCAAGTCAGGCTCTCTCTGATCTCGGTCGCCGCGAGCTACAGGGGGAGCGCGGCGACCGAGCCTCGACTTCGCCTGGCCACACGGCACGTGGTGAGGGCCCGATGGCCACGCGGCGCGACTTGCGCTCCGTGGCCATCGGACGTTTTGCGCTCCGCCGCGGCCGCGGCCGCCCGACTCAGCCGCCGCCGATGCGGCGCACGCGGATGCCCGCGTTGCCGAGGTTCGTCGCGTCGAGCGTGCCGCGACCGTCGACCACGGTGCCGGCACCGGGCACCTGCTCGGGGCGCAGCGCCCGGTACTCGTCGTGGTCGGCCTGGATGATCGCGCCGTCGACCGGCTCGCCGTCCCAGCTCGGCAGGGCGAGCGCCGTGAGCGCAGCCTGGTCGTAGAGCGGGTCGACGACCTGTGGAAAGGCCCCGCGGCGCGAGAGTTCCTCGACGAGCGGGAACACCCCGCTGAAGGCCGTCTCCCGGACCCCGCCGCGGTAGGCCGCGCCGAGCACGAGCACGCGCTTGCCGCCGAGCTCGAGGTCGCGCGCGAGCAGGTCGACCGTGTGGACGGGCATGGTCTCGTTGCCGGCGCGCGCCGTCGCGACGACCTGTGCCTGCGGGTCGCCCTGGAGGTAGAAGCGCGGGTAGACCGGGATGCAGTGCCCACCGACCGCGACCCCCGGCGTGTGGACGTGGCTGAAGGGCTGGGAGTTCGCGGCGTCGATCACCGGGCCGAGGTCGATGCCGACGCGGTCGGCGTAGCGGGCGAACTCGTTCGCGAGGGCGATGTTGACGTCGCGGTACGTCGTCTCGACGAGCTTGGTGAGCTCGGCGGCCTCGGCCGAGCCCAGCTCGCGCACGTCGGCGACGAGGAAGGACCGGTAGTCCTGCGCGACCTTGCGCTCGCACGCGAGCGTCACCCCGCCGACGAGCTTCGGGTAGGTGGCGAGATCGGCGAAGATCCGGCCGGAGAAGACGCGCTCCGGGCTGAAGGCGACGTTCAGCTCGACGCCGAGCTCGAGCCCGGAGAGCTCCTCGAGCCGCGGCGCGATCCGCTCACGGGTGGTCCCGACGGGCACGGTGGTCTCGAGCGAGAAGCGCGTACCGGCCTGCAGGTGCGGGCCGATGTCGGAGATGACCGTGTCGAGGATGGTCCAGTCGATCTCGGCGTTCTCGTCGACCATCAGCGGCGGTACGGCCACGACGAACTCGGCCTGGGCGACGGCCTCGGCGGTGCTCGTGGTCGCGCGGAGACGGCCGGCGGCGACCAGCTCGGTGAGCGCCTCCTCGAGGCCGGCCTCGCCCGGGAACGGCGCCTTGCCGGCGTTGATCAGGTCGACGGCACGCTGGTCGATGTCCGCGCCGACGACCGTGTGGCCGGCCGCGGCGATCTGCACGGCGAGCGGCAGGCCGATCTTGCCGAGGGCCACGACGGCCGCGGTGAACGGGTGCGACGTGGTCGGGGCGACGGGCGCGGCGGAAGCTTCGGACACAGCGAAGTAGGGTACCGGCGCATGGCGCAGACTCCCGAATCCATGGTCGCTTCCGGGGCGCAGGTGAGTGCCGAGGCCATCCTCGGGCACGGTGTCGTCGTCGAGGCCGGAGCCACGGTCGAGCGGGCGGTGAGCATCGGCCACGGCACGGTCGTCGGCGCCGACGTGATCGTCGGCGAGCGCTGCGTGATCGGCAGCCACGTGGTGCTCCACGCCGGCACCATCCTCGGCGACGGCTGCCTCGTGCAGGACGGCGCCGTGCTCGGCAAGCAGCCCGCGCTCGCCCGGACCTCGTCCCTGCGCAGCTCCGAGCCGCTGCCGCCGCTCGTGCTCGGTCGCCAGGTGACGGTCGGCGCCGCGGCGGTGCTCTTCGCCGGCGCGTCCGTCGCGGACGAGGTCATCGTGGGCGACCAGGCCTACGTGCGTGAGCGCGCGGTGGTCGGGGCGTCGTCGGTGATCGGCCGCGGCACGGGCGTCGACCCGGAGGTCGTGATC
>JAVHXX010000415.1 GCA_031119595.1 Patulibacter sp.
GGGATCTCGACCGGCGCGATCACGTCGGCGTCGCCGGCGGCATCGACCGCGATGGCCGGCGGCAGCGCGTTGCCGGCCTGGATCCCGGACGTGAATCCGCCGCTGATGAGGCTGTCGGCGACCGGCTGCAACTGCCACGGCGTCCCCGGGGATCGGCTCGGATCCAGCGGATCCACGATCGACCCCTCGACCGAGTCGAACGAGCCGGTGTCCCGATTCCAGACGGCGTAACCGGTGCCGTTCGCGGAGACCGCCGTGCGGACGTTGTTCGGGGCACCGTCGGTCGACGAGAGCCGGTGTGCCGGGCCGAACGCCCCGGGCGTCGGCGCGCCGATCGTGCCGGCGGGGGAGCGCACCGCGCCCCAGACCGCGCCGCCGTTGGTGTCGATCCAGGCGAGCACCGCCGTGCCGTCGGCGCCGGCCGAGAGCGAGAAGTTCTGCGCGATGACGTTCTGCCCGGGCGTCGGGATCGTCGTGTCCGGGCCGCCGTCGACCGACACATGGACGGTGCCGTTCAGGATCCACGCGACGAGCGCGCCGCCGCCCGGGAGGGCCGCCACGCGCACGCCGGTGGGCGTCACCGATGCGGTGTGCGCCGCGTAGGTCTGGCCGGTCACGCGCTGGTCGGAGATCGAGCTCGTGAGTCGGTCGTAGACGGTCCCGCGACCACCGCCGCTCGTGTCGTGGGCGAAGGCCGTGACCGCGGCATCACCGGTCACCGCCTCGGCCACCTGCGGCGTGATCCGGTTCCCGCCCTCGGACGACACCGCGGCGCCGTCCGCCTCGACGGTGAGCGCCGCACCCGCGAGCCCCGAGGCGTCGAACGCGCGGGTGAAGAGTGGCGGCTGCGGGAACGTCGAGTTCACGCAGGTCCCGAACCACGAGACGTGCCCCTTGCCGTTGGCGGCGATCGACACGACCGGCGCCGACGGCGCGATGGTGGTGTTCCCGCCGCACTGCGTCCGGGTGGTGGTCAGCAGGGTCGGCGCGCCGAACGGCTGCCCGGACGCCGGCCGAGAGGCCGCTTCGATCTGACCGTCATTGTTGCTCGCGAGCGAACTCCACGCGGCGACGGCGTTGCCCGTGGGCCCGACACCGACGGCGAGCCGCGGCTGGCCGTTGTTCGTCTCGGTCAGCGCGAGCCCCTCACCCGGGGTCGAGATGGATGCGTCGCCGGACCAGGACGGCGAGCCGTCGGCGGCGTTCTGCCCGACCGTGTGGTTCGTCGCGTTGATCGACCACTGCGTGAGGCGGTAGTCGGGGGCGTACCCCCAGAGCGCGGTCGCGTTCCCCGCGGCGTTCATGCCGATCGCGACGCCCTGCACCGTGCCCGTCCCGCCGGGCGGCGTGAGCTCGACGGCGTTCGTCCAGGCGGACGCGCTCGAGGCCGAGGCCAACGACGCGGACAGCGTGATCAGGAGAGCGGTCGACCGGCGCACCCGGCGACTGTAGTTCGCCCGCCGGGCCGCGACAAGCGCCCGGGCGGCCGTTCGCGGACCGACGGTACGCAGGAGCGCGTAGGCGCGACGGTCGCGCGGCGTGTGCGCGCCGCCACCTCCCGCGCTCAGGCGCCCTTCGCCGTGCCGAGTCGCTTCACCGTGACGGTGCCGTTCGACGAGAATCCCTTGCCGTTCGTGAGCACACCGCCGGAGATCGGGAACCCGCCCCCGCCCGCCGGCACGGTCGACTGCGGTGGCCCCGCGCCGATCAGGCTCAGGAACGCGAGGCCCGGGATCGGCGGCGGGTCGTACGTGTCGCCGGGGTCGGGGATGACATCGAGCGAGAGCGTGGCGAGGTCGCTGCCGTCGAGGCCCCAGCTCACGAGCAGCTGGCCGTCGGGCTGGAGCGCGAGCGCGGCGTGCCACGGTGACACGGCCGCGACGGGGTTCAGCGCGACCGCGTTCGGGAGGAGCGAGCCGTACCCGGTCACGCTCCACTGGAGCTGGCCGCTGCCGGCCCACGTGCCCTGGCCCGTGCGGCGCGCGATGAGCTGCGCGTGCAGCGTGCCGGTTCCCGTGTGGGTGGAGAGGTTGCCGGAGCCGGTGGCGTCGAGGTCGACCTCGTACGTGGTGCCGAGCGTGCAGAGGTCCTGGCCGAGCTTCGTCGCCGCGGACTCGAGATCGTCGAAGGCACTCGACTCGTGGACCGTCGAGGTCGACGACCCGAGGCTCTGCCCGTTCTGGTCGCGGATGTCGACGGTGAGGCTGCGGTCGCCGCCCGGCAGCTCGGTCACCGTGCCGACGACGGTCACGTCGGGGACGATGAAGTTGCGCGTGATCCGGGTCGACGGGTCGACGTACTGCGACTGCTGGAACGCGAGCTCCTGCTCGATGTCGGCGCGGCGGTCCGTCTCGACGTAGACCACGTCGGAGCCCGTCGCCGAGTCCGGACAGGCCTCCGAGGCGTGCATCGCGTCGATCATCATGAGTTCGTTCCAGCCCTTCACCGACGGGTCCGAGCCGCCGCCCGAGAAGTCCGGGATCGCCACCGCGACCGACCCGGGCGTGACCTGGCCGAGCTCCTGCGCGTACTCGCGCTGGGCCTTCTTCGCGGCCTTCTTCTTCGTCTTCTTCTTGGCCTTCGCGGTCTTCGCGGTCTTCACGTCGACCTTCTTGCGCCGCTGCCCGGCGGCGAGCGTGACGCCGGCCGAGACGGTCTGCACGGAGCCCTTGCTCTTCCCCTTGGCGGCCTTCACGACCGTGCCGACCACCTGGTAGGAGCCCGCCGGGAGCGACAGCGAGAAGGCACCGGTCTTCGAGCCGCGGGCCGTGCCGGCCACCACACCGGACGCGCGGTCGATCGCGCGCACGTCGACGTTCGCGCCCTTCGGGACGGTGATCCCGAGCGTGCCGGCGAAGGTGCCGGGTCCGGTGCCGGCGGCCGCAGCCGGGCTCGCGGCGACGGCGCAGCCCAGGAGGGCCGCGGCGCTGGCGGAGAGGGCGAGGGTCCGGGTCGACGGGCGCAGGCGCATACGCGCTCGATTCAACCAGGCCGTGTGACCAGACGGCAACCCTCGACATCCGGCCCTTGCCCGGCGCCCGGCACGGCTGGTACAAGCCCGTCCACATGGATCTCGATCTCCTCGTCATCGGCTCGGGTCCTGGTGGGCAGCGCGCCGCCATCCAGGCCGCGAAGCTCGGCAAGCGCGTCGGGGTCGTGGAGCGGCGCGAGCGGCTCGGCGGGGTCTCGATCCACACCGGCACGATCCCCAGCAAGACGCTCCGGCAGGCGATCCTCGAGGACCTCGCGGGCCGTGGCGCGGACGTCCCCGACCCGCTCCACCCCGAGCGCTCGGAGGCCGCCGCCGCGCAGTACCTCAAGGACCGCACGACGAAGGTCATCGCCGACGAGACCGCGATCGTGCGCGAGCAGTTCCGCCGCAACGGGGTGGGCCTGCTCGTCGGCGACGCGTCGTTCCTCGACGACCACACGCTCTGCATCCGCGACCCGCACGGCGAGATCAAGGACTCGGTCGTGAGCGCGGAGTACATCGTGATCGCGGTCGGCACCCGCCCGGCACGCCCCGAAGGCGTCGACTTCGACGAGCGCCGCGTGATCGACTCCGACGGCATCCTGCGCCTCGACGAGCGCGTGCCGAAGTCGATGACGATCGTGGGTGGCGGCGTGATCGGCGTGGAGTACACGTCGATGTTCGCGGCCATGGGCACGCGCGTGACGCTCGTCGACGCGCGCCGCCAGCTCCTCCCCGGCGTCGACCGCGAGATCGCGGTCGCCCTCCAGTACCTGCTGCGCAAGCGCGGCGTGCGGTTCCGGTTCAGCGAGAAGGTCGCGCGGGTCGAGCGCACCGACGACCAGGTCATCGCACACCTCGAGTCCGGGAAGCAGATCTCCTCGCACACGCTCCTCTACGCGACGGGCCGCCAGGGCGCGACGGAGGGTCTGGGTCTCGAGGCCGCCGGTCTCGCCTGCGACCCGCGCGGCCGGATCCAGGTCGACGAGCAGTTCCGCACGAACAAGCCCCATGTCTTCGCCGTGGGCGATGTCGCCGGGCCGCCCGGCCTCGCAGCCACGAGCATGGAGCAGGGCCGGATCGCCGCCCTCACCGCCTTCGGCGAGCCGGTCACCGCCCTCCCCGAGCTCATCCCGGTCGGCATCTACGCGATCCCGGAGATCTCGTACGTCGGCCGCACCGAGGAGGAACTCACGGAGGCCGCCGTGCCGTACGTGACCGGCATCGCCTGGTACCGGGAGCTGGCGAAGGCGCTCATGATGCGCGAGGAGGACGGCTGCCTGAAGATCCTCGTCTCCCCCGACGACCGCAGCCTGCTCGGGGTGCACATCATCGGCAGTCAGGCCACCGACCTCGTCCACAT
>JAVHXX010000416.1 GCA_031119595.1 Patulibacter sp.
AGCCGTCCATCTCGACGAGCAGCTGGTTGAGCGTCTGCTCGCGCTCGTCGTTGCCTTGGCCCACGCCGGCGCCGCGTTTGCGGCCGACGGCGTCGAGCTCGTCGATGAACACGATCGCCGGCGCCGCGGCGCGTGCCTGGGCGAACAGGTCGCGGATGCGGGCCGCGCCGACGCCGACGAGCGACTCGACGAACTCCGCGCCCGACACCGAGAAGAACGACGCGCCGGCCTCACCGGCGGTCGCCCGGGCGAGGAGCGTCTTGCCGGTGCCGGGCGGGCCGACGAGCAGCGCGCCGCGGGGCGCGCGGGCGCCGAGCGCCGCGTACCGCTCGGGCGACTCGAGCAGGTCGCACAGCTCGCGGAGCTCCTCGACGGCGGTGGGCGCACCGGCGACGTCGGCGAAGCTCGTGCCCGCGCCGGGCGTGCCCGCGCCGCGGCCACGCCACTTCGAGAAGCCGCCGATGTCGTCGCGAGCCTGGGCCAGGCGCGCGAAGAGCGTGAACAGCGCGACCAGGAAGAGGATCGGCAGCAGGACCGTGACGACGACGCGGCGGGCCTGTTTGCCGCCCTGGGCGTCGATCCGCAGCGGCGTGCCGGCCTTCTGGAACGCCGTCGCCACGGGCTGCGTGTCCGCGGTGATGCCCGCGTAGAGATGGCGGCCGTCGGTGGTGGTGAAGACGAGCTGGTGGTCGTAGTCGAGGATCGTCCCGTCCTTCACCACGCGGTTCTGCGCGAGGGTGAGCGCGTCGGTGTAGGAGGTCTCGTCGCCGTGGGCCTGCGGCGTCGTCGAGCCGAGCAGGAGCGCGAACGCCACGGCGAGGACGATGACCGTGGCGATCAGGAACGCCAGCGTCGGGTCGATCGCACGCCAGGCCGCGCTGCGGGGCGTCGAGCGCGCGCGAGAACGGGAGAGGGAGGGCATCGCTGGCTTCTGGGACGGGGACGAAGACTTCGTGCTGGCGGCGCAGCGACGCGGGGGAGACGCGCACACTACGCCACGAACTGGGTGGATGCGACCGGTGCTCGGCGTTCGTCCGGTGGGCGTGTGCCGCGGGTATCGGAAATCCGGTGGGAACCGTCCCGTGCCATCCATATGATGCGGCGGCATGCGAGCACTCGTGTCCGGGGGCGCCGGGTTCATCGGATCGGCCGTCGTCGACGCGTTGCTCCGCGACGGCCACACCGTCCACGTGGTCGACGACCTCCGCAGCGGCCGCCTCACGAACCTCGTCGACTCGGCGGCCACGATCCACGAGGTCGACATCCTCGACCCCGTCGCGCTCGGGGAGGCCTTCGCGGAGGCGCGCCCCGACTGGGTCTTCCACCTCGCGGCGCAGATCGACGTGCGCGTGTCGATGGTCGACCCCACGGCCGACAGCCAGCTCAACGTGATCGGGACGATCCGCATGCTCGAGGCGACGGCGCAGTCCGGGGCCTCCGCGTTCGTGAACACCTCGACGGGCGGCGCGATCTACGGCGACGCGACGAGCATCCCGGCCGACGAATCCACGCTGCCGCTGCCGCTCTCGCCGTACGGCGTGAGCAAGTACGCGGCCGAGCAGTACGTCTCGTGGTTCGGGCGCACCCACGGCTTCCGGGCGATCACGCTGCGCTTCGCCAACGTCTACGGGCCGCGACAGGACCCGCGCGGAGAGGCAGGGGTCGTGGCGATCTTCTGCGAGCGGGCGGCGGCCGGCGAGGCCGCGGTGGTCTACGGCGACGGCGAGCAGACCCGCGACTTCCTCTACGTCGGCGATGCCGCGGCCGCGCAGCTCGCCGCGGCGCGGCACGGCGAGAACGGCGGCATCTACAACATCGGCACCGCCGTCGAGACGAGCGTGCGCGACCTCGCGAGCGCGATCGGCCGCACCGGCCGCGAGCTCCCGCTGACCGAACTCCCGCCGCGCGCAGGCGAGGTCCGACGCAGTGCCCTCGACCCGTCGCTCGCCGCCCGGGCGCTCGGCTGGACGCCGACGCGCGACCTCGCCTCCGGACTCGCCGAGACCCTCGACTGGGTCGAGTCGCTCGCCACCGCCGCCTGAGTCGCGCCGCCCGCCCGGCGCACCGGGGCCCGGGCTGCGCGACGGCCCCCGGGGCCACCTGAAGTGGCCGGAGCTGCCCATCTGAGGCACTCGTCACGCCCGGCCCGGTCATGCCGGGGACCGGCTCCGGACTCCCCCGGGAGTCGTGTAGCGTGCCCGGCGATCCGCACGATGTCCATCCGCCTTACCGGCGGCCGTGCGCTGCGCCCGCTCCTCGACCCCGCAGAAGACCCGCACATGCCAAAGGCAATCGTCACCGGCTCCGGTGGCCTCATCGGATCCGAATCCGTCCGTCACTTCGCCCGCCTGGGCTACGACGTGATCGGCATCGAGAACGACATGCGAGCGTCGTTCTTCGGGCCCGAAGCCTCCACGCGGGGGATGTCCGAGCAGTTGCTCGAGGAGTTCCCGGAGAACTTCCGCTCCGTCGAGGTCGACATCCGTGACGCCGACGCGGTCCGCGGCGTGGTCGACGAGCACGCCGGCGAGCTCGAACTGCTCATCCACACGGCGGCTCAGCCCTCGCACGACTGGGCCGCGCAGGATCCCCAGATCGACTTCACCGTCAACGCGAACGGCACCCTCAACCTGCTCGAGGCGATCCGCCACGGCAAGCCCGATGCGACCTTCATCCACATGTCGACGAACAAGGTCTACGGGGACCTTCCGAACTTCCTCCCGCTCTACGAGACGGACACCCGCCTCGAGCTCCCCGCCGACCACGTCTTCCACCCCGGCATCGATACGTCGATGTCGATCGACCGGTCGATGCACTCCGTGTTCGGGGCGTCGAAGGTTGCCGCGGACGTGATGGTCCAGGAGTACGGCCGCTACTTCGACATGCCCACCGTGTGCTTCCGCGGTGGCTGCCTCACCGGGCCGTCGCACGCCGGGGCCAAGCTCCACGGCTTCCTGAGCTACCTCATGCGCTGCGCCATCACCGGCGACCACTACACGGTGTTCGGGTACGACGGCAAGCAGGTCCGCGACAACATCCACTCCGCCGACGTGGTCCGCGCGATGGAGCTCTTCCACGCCCGCCCGAGCGCCGCGGCGGTCTACAACCTCGGCGGCGGCCGTGAGAGCAACGTCTCGATGCGCGAGGCGATCGTGCTCTGCGAGCAGATCTCCGGCCGCGAGCTCTCGCACTCCTTCTCCCCGGACAACCGTGCCGGCGACCACCGCTGGTACATCAGCGACCTCTCCGAGTTCCGCGCGGCCTACCCGGAGTTCGAGATCACGTTCGGGATCACCGACGTGCTCCAGCAGATCCACGACGTGAACGTGGACCGCTGGACTGCCTGAGGGCGCTCGCGCCGGTCGCCTGCCGCTCCGGCGTGTGTCATGGTGGGCCGGGTGAAGGCGTCGAAGCCGACGGCACCCACCCGCCCAGGTCCGCTCCGTCCTCCGGTGCCGCGTGCCTCGCGCACGGTCGCGATCGTGCTCGCCGTGGCGACCGCGCTGACGGTCGGTCTGCCGTCGGGGGCGTTCGCCGCCGGTGACGACGGCGTCGTGCGGGTCCCGTCCGACTCGCCCGCCGGCGCCGAGTACAGCCTGCCGCTCGACAGCGCGCGGCGCACCGGCGAGCCCAGGGACTCGGGCCGCGGCCCGGAGCCGGCGACGAACGCGTTCGGTGAAGGCGTCACGTCCGCGGGGACGTCGCCCGCGCCGTCGCCGTCCACGGCGGCGGCAACGCCGAAGTCATCCTCGTCCCGCCGCGATCCCGAGGCCACGCCGACGTCGCCCGCGGCGACCACGACGTCGCCCGCGTCCGCGGACGGGGGTTCCGTGCCGACCCCGGCGACGATCCGTGCCGAGGCCACCGGCTCCGGTGGGCCGGGCCCGCTGCTGCTCGGCGGCATCATCGTCGTCGCCGTGCTCGGGCTGGGCGGGTTCGCGGTGCTCCGCCGCGGCCGGGTCACGTGAGCGCCCCCGCGCGGGACGCCCTCCGTGCCGTGCCCGATCCGGTCGACGCCGGCCCCGAGGATCTCGCTCCGCGCACCCGCCGGGACCGCCGCCCGCTCGGGGCCGCGGTCCTCGTGCTCGCGACGGTCGCCGCGACGGCGCTCGACGGCCTCTACGACACCTTCGACTGGCACGTCGCGGCGCTCGGGCTCTTCGCGATGGTCGGATGGTTGGCGGTCGACCTCATGCCGCGGTGGAGCCGCGCGACCTGGCTGACGCTGGCCGCCTGGTGCGGGTTCTGCGCGTGGAACGCCCTGTCGACGCAGTGGAGTCTCGGGCCGAGTCGATCGTGGATCGAGGCGGACCGGGCGCTGGGC
>JAVHXX010000417.1 GCA_031119595.1 Patulibacter sp.
GCTCGGAGCCCTGACCGAATGGGTGCTTGATCAGTCGCTTGCGGCCGTGGCCGCCATCCACGAAGAGCAGCATCCGTTTCGGATCTCCGTCAACGTCTCGGCGGCGAGTCTGGTGGATGTGACGTTTCCTTCCAAGATTGCGGCCGCACTGGGACGTCACGGTCTGGCGCCAGAGCGACTGATGATCGAGGTCACCGAGGACGCGATCATGACCGATCGCCTCCGATGCATCGAAGTTCTTGAAGCCATCCGCGACCACGGCGTGGAGCTGTCGATCGACGACTTCGGAACCGGTCATTCCTCATTGGCGCAGGTGCGCACGCTGCCAGCGTCGGAGCTCAAGATCGACCGAGCGTTCATCAGCGGGATCGCCAGCAGCAAACAGGACGCCGATGTCGTCAAGCTCATCATCGCTCTAGGCAAGGCCGTGCAGATGCGCGTGGTCGCCGAAGGAATCGAAACGAGCGAGGTTCGCCGGCTGCTCACCGACTATGGCTGCGACATCGCCCAGGGGTTCGCGATCGGTCGTCCGATGCCCGTCGAGGCACTGCGTCAGTTTCTCGCTACAACGCAAACCGCCTAACGCGGCGCTGCCGAACGTTTTATGCGGGACGCTCGCGGCGGCGCTGCACGCCTCGCAGATCTTGCCGGTGGGCTGCTGCCGCGGCGCGCTGCAGGTCGCGGCCCATTCGAGCGTGATCGGCACCGATGTTTCGCACGCCCTCAATCTCGATGCAAAGCACCGCGCGTCGATGTCGCTTGACCTCTGACGCCGATACCGCGATCGACGTGGCCTGCAGCTCGCCGGCGTCGGGATCAGTCACCCATCGCTGGACGAGCGCCATGGACATCGCCTGCAAGAACGTCGCGCTTGGTCTTCCGTTGATCGGCACCCGAATCCGCTGACACCCCGATCGAGCGTCGATGACGCGCTCTGACCAAGCGATGTGCAGCGGTCCGGAAGCCGGTTGACGAGACCATCGGTTGCTCTTTCCGGGAACAGGGTTCTCTGGCCCTGGGCCAGCGTTCACGGGTTAAGCTGTCGAAGGGTCGGCAGACACGGCAACTGAAAGCTCGCCACCGCACCTGCTGCGATCGCCATTTGACGGGTCGATCGCCAGCTCGCTCGAGCCACGCGCGCACCCTGCGACGACGCGCATCGGCCCGTGTCGTGACCGACTCTTGCGCCGGATGAAGCCTTGCGGGCAAGCGGGCTGGGGGCGGGCCGTTCGCGCTCGAGGGGAGGGTGGGCGGCCAGTGGGGCCGGCCGATCATCAGGCAGGGCGAGAGGGGACACTGGGTCACCTTTACGCACCGACAAGTGGATATTCCGGTTACCACTTTAGGTGGACGTTTGTTGCCCTATCTGTAACATGAACGTGGTACCGCGAAGTCCAGGCGTCGGTCTGACCGACAAAAGTGAACACGGTTCTGTTCGGGGCGCCTTGGCGGCGTTTGCGTGGGCGATCCGCGAGAATGAGCGGATGGCGCCTGATCACACGCCGCGGGCGTATGGCGGAGTTTCGAACGAGGACCGCCGTGCGCAGCGGCGACTTCGTTTGATGAAGGCCGCTGGTGATCTCGCGGCGCAGGGCGGACGTCGTGCTGTGACGGTTCGCGCGGTGTGCGAACAGGCCGGGCTCAATCAGCGGTATTTCTACGAGAGTTTCAAGAGTGTCGACGAGCTGCTGGGCGCGGTCTTTGAGGCGTTCGCGCAGGCGGCGTTCGCTTCGATGGCCGCGCCGATCGCCGATCGCGCTGAGAGCCCTCTGGTTGGGACGGAGCGAATCATGCGCAACGTCGTGGGGCTGTTTGCCGTGGCTGGGACCGACTCAGAAGCCGCGATCGTTGGCGCGCTTGGCAACGAGGCATTTCTTCAGCGACGCACGGAGCTGATCGCCGCCGCCGCCGAGTTGATCGCTCAGGGGATCGAGCATCTCCCAGGACGGGGGGACCATGGTCCAGAAGCAACGCGGATCGCTTCGTTCGTGATCGTCGGCGGGGTAGTGGAGGCGCTGGTGGCGTGGAGCGCTGGTCGACTGTCGGCGACCGAAGAGCAGATGGTTCGGTACTGCACGGACGTTGCGCTCGCGGCCGCCAACACCACTGGCCACGGACGTAGAAGCAGCTAACGCCGACGCCCAGCCACCAAACGGCGGCCTCCTGTCTACTAGAGGGGGCGGGGCCGAATAGTTGCGTGGTCGGTGAACACTGACGCGCTCGCTGCGTCGGCTGCGTGGACTGCCAGTCTGGCGGCGCCGGTGAGCCGTGAGGCGCCGAGCGCAGTAGCTCTTCCACGCTCCCGGCGCGCGATTACGGGTGCGAGCAGCCGCAAGAACGTCGTCGCGGCGGGGATGGGCCTCATAAAGAGCGTGAGCTGTTCGATGAGGTCCTCGTCGGAGAGATGAAAGAGAAGGATTTCATCGATCGATTCACCGGCGACGATCGCGTGTCCGCGAAGAATCGCCCGGTCGCCGACCACCAGCGACTCGGTGTACCTGAGGTGCTTCATCAGGCTCAAAGCGTCATCGAGCACCTGGGCGACGGCGGCCGGCCCGTTGAAGGCAAAGCGGTCGGTCATGGGTGAGACGAGCACAACGTCCTCGGTCATTCCGGCCACCGCAGCCGTGCTGTCGCCGGCCAGCATCCCGCGCTGAAATGTAGTCACGGACGTAGGAATCGAGTTCTCGTCGCGAGGCTCCGGAAGTGTCATTCTTCGGACCGTATGGATGATCCAATGCCCGGTGCCACAGTCGGATCATCAGAACCAGCGGTATCCATTCATCCCGGCGTTATGAGATCGGTGCTCGCTCGCTTGGAAGGCGATTTGGATGCGATGTGCCTTGAGACGCTCGCCGAAATGCATCGTCAGTGGCCGGAGTTTGCCGAACGCATCCCTGCAGACGTGCTGGCCACGATGGTCCGGGCAACACACCAGCGCGCGACCGCGTTGCTCGCCACGGGGCAGGAGTCGCCCGGGCTGCGCGCCCAAGCGATTGACTTTGCCAGGCAAGCCAACCGCGTCGGGATCACGACCGACACCGTCCTTGCGGCATATCGAGTTGGAGCGAGCCGAGCAAACGCACGTGTCCGGGCGGTACTGGTTGAGTCGGCGGTCGACGTCGCGGGTGTCCTTGCGATGTGGGAGTGGTCTGCGAGGTTCTTTGATGACCTTGCGGCACGAACCTCGGAAGGCGTTCAGCGCGAGTCGGTCGCCCAGCACGCGCGGCGAGCTCGCGCCCGCCAAGCGCTGTTGGACGCGCTCTTGGACGGCCGGTCCACGGAAGATCTACCCGCTGAGGCGCTGTGGCAGGTGCCCCAGGAGATCGTGGTGGTCGTCGGCCGAGGTACGCAGCTTGATGCACCAGAGCGCGACGTCATCGTCGGGCGACGCAGCGGAACGCTCATCGCGATCGCTGATGCAGAGAGCCCGTGGCTGCAGACGCCAGGGAGCGAGGTGATCGTCGGGCCACGCGTTCCTGCCGGCGCTGCTTCGACGTCGCTTGAGCCAGCGCTGCGACTTGCGCAGCTACTGGGTCGAGCCGACACTCAGGGATCAGTTGAGTGGGTCGAGCAACACCTCTTGGATCTGGCTGTGGCAGGCGACCGATGGGCTGCTGTGACGCTGGTTGCGCGCTCCCTTGCGCCGCTTCGCGCTGAGCCCATCCGCTCCCAGGCGATGTTGCGCGAGACGCTGTCGGCCTGGCTTGCGACCCCTGCACGGCCGCATGCGATCGCCCACGCGCTCTCTCTTCACCCGCAGTCGGTCCAATACCGCCTACGGCGTTTGCGCGCCGTGCTGGGCGACAAGATCGACGATCCCGAGGAGCGCTTTGCACTGACGCTCGCTCTGCGATTGGAGCGGCACTCAGCTCCCCACAGTGACGGGTAAAACCCGACTTCAGGAACGCACACCCGCGACAAGGGTGACATCGCCGCTGCGGGTTGTGCGACGGTATGCCCTTCCGCTCAACGCTCGAAAATCGTTAAGATCGCCTTGGGGTATTCCGATGAGGGCCAGATGCCTGCGCTCGGCACACCGCGCCGCGACGCTACTGCTGCGTCGGTAGTGAATCTGCGCATCGATCGTCGAGAGTTCGCGCACGATCGACGAGTTTGGCTCTTGTACGCGGCGATCTTCGCCATCGTTGGGGCAGCAAGTTTCGTGATCCCGTTGTTGTGGCCGGCGCTCTATCGCACCACACGCCTTTGGCCGTTTGCTGCAGCACTCACGGCGACCGCAGTCGTTGCGAGTGTCTCGCGGCCGCCCCGGCTCGACAGCCTGAAAAATCACCTTGCGATGGCGCACATTTCCTG
>JAVHXX010000418.1 GCA_031119595.1 Patulibacter sp.
GCCCGAGACCGCCGGGACCGATGCGGGCGACGTGCGCCCGTCCGACGGAGCGGGCGACGGCCCGGGCCGCCTGCCGCGCGAGGCGCGCGTGGTCGTCGTCGGTGCCGGCTTCGGTGGGATCGACACCGCGATCCAGCTCATCGGAGCCGGGCTGGGCGATGTCGTGGTGCTGGAGCGCGCCGACGGCCCGTCGGGCTGCTGGCGGGCGAACACCTACCCGGGCGTCGCCTGCGACGTGCCGTCGAACCTCTACTCGTTCTCGTTCGCGCCGAACCCGTCTTGGACCCGCACCTATTCGCCGGGCGGGGAGATCGCCGACTACATCACGCAGGTCGCCGAGGACTACGGCGCGCTGGAGAAGATCCACTTCGGTGTGGAGGCGACCCGCGCGACGTGGCTCGAGGACGATCACGTGTGGGAGGTCGAATCGACCGCCGGCACGATCCGCGCCACGTTCCTCGTGCATGCGACCGGCCCGCTCACGGAGCCGTCCTTCCCCGACCTCCCGGGCCGCGAGCGGTTCCGGGGCGCGCAGATGCATTCGGCCCGCTGGGACCACGACGTCGACCTGCTCGGCAAGCGCGTCGCGGTGATCGGCACGGGCGCCTCGGCGATCCAGTTCACGCCTGAGGTCGCCAAGCTCGCCGGCCACGTCGACGTGTTCCAGCGCACCGCGCCCTGGGTGCTGCCGCGCACCGACCGCCGCACCACGCCGGTCGAGCGTGCGTTGTTCCGCCGGATCCCGGCCCTGCAGCGTTGGTCGCGGCAGCTCACGTATGCGGCGCGCGAAGTCCTCGTCGCGGGGATGCGCGGCAACCGGCTCGTGCGCGGCGTCCTCCAGAGGATCGGTCGCGCGCACCTGCGTCGACAGGTCGCCGACCCGGCGCTCCGCGAAGCGCTCACGCCGTCGTTCGACATCGGCTGCAAACGGATCCTGCTCAGCAACGCGTGGTATCCGGCCCTGACCCGCAGCGACGTCGACCTCGTCACCGACCACATCGTCGCGATCACCGAAGGCGGGATCGTGACCGCCGACGGCACCGAGCGCGCCGCCGACGTGATCCTCTACGGCACCGGCTTCCACGTCACCGACCCGCCGACCGCGACCGCGGTCTTCGGCAAGGGAGGCCGGTCGCTCGCCGAGCACTGGGCCGGCAGTCCGCGCGCGTACCTCGGCACCACGGTCGACGGCTTTCCGAACCTCTTCCTGCTCGTCGGCCCGAACGCCGGCGTCGGGCACACGTCGATCCTGCTGATGATCGAGTGGCAGGTCGGCTACCTCGTGCAGGCGGTCGCCGAGTCGCGGCGGGTCGGCTACCGCTCGTACGACCTGCGGCCCGCCGCGATGGACGCGTGGACCACCGAGCTCGACCGTCTCTGCGAGGGCACCGTGTGGCTCGACGGCGGCTGCTCGAGCTACTACCTCGACGCGACCGGTCGGAACGCCACGACCTGGCCGACCTACACCTGGAAGCTCCGCGACCGGCTCGCCCACTTCGACGCGTCGTCGTACGTGATCGAGCGGGCGACGGCCCCGGCCGCCCACTGACAGGCGGGCCACCGGGCGGGGCCGTGGGGCAGGGCGGTGACGCTCCGCTGGCCGCCTCGTCGACCCCGCGCCACGACCATCACCGCGGCGGCGGAGGAGTCTGCGATGGTGGGACCAGGCGCGGCGACCGATCCGCGCCGCATCCGCTCGTGTCGACGCCAGCCACCGATCCCGACGAAGCCGTCCGCCGCGCCGAGCGCGCGGAGCGGTTGCTCGAGGCCGGCCGCGCGCTCACGTCCGAGCTGGACCTGCCCTCGGTCCTCGACCGCATCCTCGACGCCGCCCGCGAGCTGACCGGGGCCCGGTACGCCGCGCTGGGCGTGCTCGACCAGGAGCGGCGCGAGCTGTCGCAGTTCATCACCATCGGCCTCGACGACGAGCAGCGCGTCGCCGTCGGCGAGCCGCCGCGGGGCCAGGGCATCCTCGGCGTGCTCATCGACCATCCGGAGCCGCTGCGCCTCCACGACGTGTCACAGCACCCGCGCTCCTACGGCTTCCCGCTGGGCCACCCGCCGATGCGCAGCTTCCTCGGCGCGCCGATCAAGATCCGCGACGACGCCTGGGGCAACCTCTACCTCACCGACAAGGTCGGCGCCGAAGACTTCGACGACCACGATGTCGAGACGATCGTGGTCCTCGCCCAGTGGGCGTCCGTCGCGATCGACAACGCCCGCCTCTTCGGCGAGGCGACGGCCCGGCGCGAGGAGCTCGAGCGTGCGCTGCGCACGTCGCGCACGACCATGGAGATCGCGACCGCGGTCGGTGGCGACACCGACCTCTCGCGCGTCCTCGAACTGATCGCGAAGCGCGGGCGCGCGCTCGTCGAGGCCGACCAGCTCCTCATCTGGCTGCGGCGCGGCGAACGCCTCGAGCTCGCCGCCTCCGCGGGGACCACGCCCGCGCCGACCGGCACCACGATCCCGGTGATCGGGTCGACCGCCGGGGAGGCCCTCTCGACCGGCCACTCGATGCGGATCGAGAGCATCGGTGACCTCCTCGTCGACCCCGCGGAGTACGGCCTCGCCGACGCGAGCAGCGTGCTCATCGTGCCGCTCGTGCACCGCGGCCAACGGCACGGCGTGCTCGCCGCGTTCGACCGTCAGGGCTCGACCGCGAGCTTCGACGACGAGGACCGCCGCACGCTCGAGGCATTCGCGATCAGTGCTGCGACGGCGGTGGCCACGGCGCGGAACGTCGAGGAACAGCGCCTGCAGAACTCGATCGCCGCGTCCGAGAGCGAGCGGCGCCGCTGGGCCCGCGAGCTCCACGACGAGACCCTCCAGGGACTGGCCGCCCTGAAACTGTCGCTCGCGAGCGCCCTGAAGTTCGAGCCCGACCGCGCCCGCAGCGTGCTCGAGGCGGCGGTCACCCAACTCGACGCCGACATCGCCGGCCTGCGCGCGATCATCGCCGACCTGCGGCCGGCCGCCCTCGACGAACTCGGCCTCGAACCCGCCCTCCACGCGCTCGTCGACCGCGTGGCACAGAACGCGGGCCTCGAGAGCGTCGTGTCGATCCGGCTCGGCGAGGTCCGCATGGCGCCCGAGGTCGAGACGGCCGCGTACCGGGTCGTGCAGGAGGCGCTCACCAACGTCGCCAAGCACGCGGCGGCACGGTCGATCGTCGTCGACGCGCACCTCACCGAGACCGCCATCCAGATCACCGTCCGCGACGACGGTCGCGGCATCGGCGACGGTGCCGACCAGACCGAGGGCTACGGCCTCGTCGGCATGCGTGAACGGGCCGAGCTCGCCGGTGGCACGCTCACGGTCGAGCGCGCGCCGCGGGGTGGCACCGTGGTCACGCTCGCCCTCCCGCGGTAGTCCCCGAAGCCGCCCGCACGGGAAAACGCGGAAGCGGTCCGCGGGGTTCCCCCGATGGACGGGGAGCGGTCCGGGAGGACCATCCCTCCCATGGAACAGCCTGCCTTCGAAACGGTGCTCGGGCACACGCGGGTGATGACCGGCGCCCTGCCCGATGCCCGCCGCCGCGTGCTCGCCTACGACGGCGACGTCGTGATCGGTGTGGCGACGTACGAGCCGCTCTTCGGCCGGCAGGCCGAGGCAGCGATCGCGGTCGCCCCCGGATCCGCCGGGTCGCTCGTCTCCTTCCTGCTCGACGGGCTCCTCGAGCTCGCCACGAACGCCGGCGTCACCGTGCTGCGGTTCGTGCTCGGTCCCGGCCAGCGCGCCGGCGCCGGCCGTCTCGTCGACACTCGCGCCGCCTGCGCGCTGCGTTCGGACCGCCTCGAGGTGCGCCTCGACGGCGCGCCCGCGCCCTCGGCGACGGTGTCCCGTGGTGCCGGTGGCCCGGTCGGCGCGTACTCGTAGTCCACGCGCCCGCCGCGACCCGTCAGGTCAGCAGGCGCACGCTGCCCTTGCGCGTCTTGATCCCGCCGCCGCTGCCCGCCGAACGCACGGAGTACGTCGCGGAGGTGGCCTTCGTGGTGTGGGCGGCAAGGGCGTACTTGCCGCTCAGCTCGCAGGCGCCGTTGAGGCGGTTCGGCTTGGCCCGGCGGAACGTCGTCGAGCGGTGCTTGGCCGTGACGGTCACGCGGACGAATTCGGGGCAGTACTTGCCGGTACGGGTGAGCTTGAGCGCGCGCAGCTGGAGTGCGCCGCCCTTCGTCGTCTTCACGGGCAGGCCGGCGAGGTCGGGCGGGAGCAGCACCGCCGGGAGGAGCGAGTCGATCACGAACGCGGGCGACGACGACAAACGACCCTGGCCGGTGCGGCTGCCGCTGCCGAGC
>JAVHXX010000419.1 GCA_031119595.1 Patulibacter sp.
CGACACCCGGCACGCGGCGCGCCTCGGCGAGCAGATGCCCGGGGCGCAGCAGCGCCTTCGACGGCATGCAGGCCCAGTACGAGCATTCGCCGGCGACGAGCCGCGGCTCGACGATGACGACGTCGAGGCCCGCGGTCGCCAGTCGGCCCGCGATCACCTCGCCGGCGGGCCCCGCTCCGAGGACGATCACGTCATATCGCTGCGCGCTCATGGGCCGCCACGCTAGTGGCGGCTGCGGCGCGGGGCATTGCGGATTCGTGACGCCGCCGGGCGGGCGTGGCCTGCCCCGTGGTGGACCTGCCCGCCCCGCCGCGTCATCACGTCGGCGGCACCCCCTCAGCGCGGCTCGACGGCCGCCGACAGCACGGTCGTGCCGCTCTCGACGGTGCCGGGGACGGCGAGGACCGTCCACGGCTTGCCGTGATCACCGGCGCGCTGTTGCGCCTGGCTGCAGAACTCGAGGTCGCGGTCGCAGGTGGTGACCGCGGAGGTCTTGTAGATCCAGGCGGAGAGCAGCATGCCGGTCTGCGGTGAGAAGACGATCTCCTCGCGCTCGTCGCCGGACGTGATGGAGAGGCCGGTGCCGGTGCGACCCGCAGGGTCCTTCGTCGGCCCGAGCAGCTTCAGGCTCGGGAGTCCGGAGGCGACGCGCCAGAGGCCGGCCCGCAGCTCCGGTGAGAGCGGCGCCCGGAGCATCAGGCCCGTGATCACCTGGATCTCCGCGAAGTCGAGCTGCGGGGTCGTCGACGAGTCGTCATCGCTGCGGCCCGCCGCGCTCCGGACCCAGCGCGCCAGCGCGGGCGTGTCCGTCGGAAGGGCCCGGAGCTCGTCGTACGACAGCGCCTTCGAGCCTGCGACGAACGGCTTCGGGCTGCCGTTGCCGGGATAGATGATCGGGTAGGTCGACCCCTCCGACTCCCGCGGCCCTCCGACCTCCCGGTACGCGTCGGCGGACGCCTTCGTCGTGAACTTCGGTGCGCCCGAGGGCTCCACGGACGCCATCACCTTCCCGTCGAAGGACGTCGTCTCGCTGCCGCGGATCACACGCACGGCGGCGTAGAGCGCCTTCGGCGGTGGCGGCGCCGACATCCCCGGCCCGACGGTGATCCGGACCCGGTTCAGCATCAGCTCCGCCCGCTCGCTGCGCACGACCCACCGGGTGTCCTTCGTGAACGGCACGGTCGGCTGGCCGACGGCGGCGGCAGCCGCAGCCCGCAGCGCATCGGAGGCCGAGGCGGTCGGCACGGTGACGAGGTCACGGACCAGTCCGCCGCCGTGCGCGACCTCGGGCGACGCCCCGTGGTCCGTGTCGCCGATGCCGACCGCGAGCAGCACGAGCGCCCCGCCGAGCGCGCCGACGCCGGCGAGCAGGCGCCGCCCGGGGATGAGCCGACGGCGTGTCGGGGTCGCCGCCCCGGTCCAACCCACGGCCGAGCGGTCTCGTTCCGCGGCGATCGCGTCGAGGAGCTGGGCTCGGGCGTCATCGCGGGCTGCGTCGGTCGCGGTCGTCGCAGCGACCACGTCGCCGTCGAGGCCACGGGCTTCCGGGGTGTCGACGCCACCGGGCACGAACGCGCGCAGGAGGTCGAGCTCCGGGGCGAGGCTGGAGGGGCTCATTCGGACTCCTTCGTGGAGAGGGTCGCGCGTCCCGGCGCCATGGCCGGTTCCGTGGTGGGTGCGGGCAGGTCGAGCTCGGCGGCGAGGAGACGCCGGGCGCGGTTGATCCGCGACCGGACCGTGCCGATCGGAATCGACAGCGCGGCAGCGATCTCGGGATAGGTCAGGTCGGCCCACGCGAACAGCAGCAACGTGTCGCGGTCGTCGCGGCGCAGGCGCGCGAGGCTCCGTGCGAGCGCCGGGCCTGCGGCCGAGGCGTCGGCCCGCGCGTCGAGGTCGGACGTGTCGACGGCCGGGGCGCCCGTCTCGCCGTGGGTGGCGTAGGCCTTCCAGCGCCGGGTCTCGCTGCGGTGGTGGCGACGGAGCAGGTTCGTCGCGATCCCGTAGAGCCACGGCGCCGCAGAGCGCTGTGCGCGGTCGTACCGCGCGCGCTGCTCGAAGGCGATCAGGAACGTCTGCGCCGCGAGTTCGTCGCCGCCGTCGGCGGTGAGTCGCCTCCGCACGTACGCCGCGATCCGGTCGTGATGGCGATCGAAGATCGTCGCGAACCGTTCGGGGTCGGCGAGCGAGGCGCCGATCACGTGGGCGTCGTCCGGGGCGGCGGACCTGGTGGGTGGTGACGGCGAGGCGGTCATCTGCCCGTTGATTGCCCGCTCGCCCACGAACGGTTCACGGTACGTGGCGCAGCGCTGTTCCGCACCCGGCGGCGCGGCGGCTCAGCGCGGCGCGGGCTCCACGCCGAAGCGCGCGGAGGCTCAGGTCCGGCGCGCCCGAAGGCCCGGGATCAGATCGGCGCGGCGGCGCCCGGGCCACCCGCGGGCGCCGCGGATTCCGGCACATCGGATTCCCAGTCGACGATCTGCCCGCCGAGCGCGGCGGACTTGATCACCTTCAGGGACAGCAGCGCGCACTTGATGCGCGTCGCGGAGATGTCGATCCCGAGCAGTTCGAGGATGAAGTCCTTGTCGAGCTTCAGGAGGTCGTCGACCTTCATGCCGATGATCTCCTCGCTCGCCATCGACGCGGCGGCGGTGCTGATCGCGCAGCCGTTGCCGTCGAACCCGACCTCGGCGACCTTGCCGTCGTCGTCGACCTTGATGGTCACGTCGAACTCGTCACCACACGACGGGTTCTTGTCGTGGGCGTGGAGGTCGGCATCGCTCAGCACCCGCCAGTTCCGCGGGCGCTTGTAGTGCTCGAGGATGTTCTCGCGGTAGAGATCGTCCATGGAGGTCAGGCTACTTGGTACGACGCGGCGGCCACCGGTCTCGCGCGCCGCGTCGACGCGTGCGCCCAGTGCTTCATCCGGACACCTGGAGGGTTTCCGCCAAGCGCAGGCCACGTGCCTTGCGCAGCGCCCACCAGAGCCAGCCTGCTGCCAGCGCCGAGATCAGTGAGGCGACGACCGCCCCGTCACTGAGATGCCCCGCGAACGTGCCGGTGAAGAGGACCGCCAGGAGCGCCGTCGAGATGAACCGGACGATGCGGGAACGAGCGACGACAGCGCCTCGTGCCACCGCACCGAACATCCCGATCAGCGCAATGATCACGACCACGCTACGAACCGAAGGAAGGACGAGGGCGTACTCGCTGACCGGTTGGAACGCTCCGCGGGTGCGGCCGCCGCCGAGCAGCGGGTCCCAGACCTCGATGCCGTAGCCGTGCGCCGAGAAGGCGACCACCTCCGCGACGACATCGACGACGAGCAGACCGAAGGCCGCGATGCCCGTTCGCGCCAGCGCGACGACGTAGGACCGGCTGGCGGCGGCCCACGCGAGCACGATCGCCAGGATCCCCGCAGTGCCGAGGCGGACGACCCAGCGATGGTCCGCGGGATCAGCAACAGCCGTGGAGACGACGTCCGCGATCCAGGTCGCCGCGAGACCCGCGCCGAGCCGGCGGAACCATGTCGTCGAACGCGACCCCATCACATCGTTCCTCGGCGCCCGGCGCCGAGACTCCAGCGGCGTCAGCCGAAGATGCGGTGGACCTCGCCGATGGCGTCGACGAGGGCGTCGACGTCGGCCTTGGTCGTGTGCACGGCGAAGGACGCGCGGGTGGTGGCGGGAACGCCGAGGGCGCGCGCGAGGGGCTCGGCGCAGTGCTGACCCGCGCGGACGCAGACGCCCTGCCGGGCGAGGATCTCGGAGATGTCGTGCGGGTGCGCGTAGTCGAGCGAGAAGGAGACGAGACCGCCGCGATCCTCGGCGCGGTCGGGGCCGTAGATCGTGATGCCTTCGACCCCTGACAGGCGCTCGAGGGCGTAGGCGGTGATCTCGACGGCATGCTCGCGGATCGCCGCGAGGCCGATGCCGGTGACCCAGTCGATCGCGGCGCCGAGACCGGCGGCCTCGATGATCGGCGGCGTGCCGGCCTCGAACTTCGACGGGACGGGCGCCCAGGTGGCGCCCTCCTTCGTGACGACGGAGATCATGTCGCCACCGACGAGGAACGGCGGCATCGCGTCGAGGATCTCGCGCTTGCCGTGGAGGACGCCGAGACCCGACGGGCCGTAGAGCTTGTGGCTGGTCCAGCCGTAGAAGTCGGCGCCCAGTGCCGTGATGTCGACGGGCATCTGCGGCACCGCCTGGGCACCGTCGATGCAGACGAGTGTGCCGGCAGCGTGCGCCGCTTCGATGACCTCGGCGACGGGCAGCACCGTGCCGAGCACGTTGCTCACG
>JAVHXX010000420.1 GCA_031119595.1 Patulibacter sp.
CTCGGCCGCCGCCGGACCGGCTCGAGATCACTACCTCGCTGCCGTCGAGGAGGTCGGGGAGGTGCTGGTGGAGCGTGCCGCCCGTGGCGACGTTCAGGACCTGCATGCCCCGGCAGACGCCGAGCACCGGCAGGTCCGCGGCGATCGCGGCGCGGGTCAGGGCGAGCTGCACCTCGTCGAGCAGCGGGAAGGTCGGGCCGAGCGCCGGATGCGGCTCGTGACCGTACTGCGCCGGGTCGACGTCGGCACCGCCGGGAAGTAGGAGCGCGTCGAGCCCGCGGAGCGCCTCCTCGGGCTCGTCGACGTCGCGTGCGTCGAGGGGGAGCAGGATGCAGCGCCCGCCTGCGGCCTGGATTGCATCCGTGTAGGCGGCGGTCATGAAGTCGCAGTCGAGCGTCCACCAGGAGAAGCTCATGGTGTCGCGCGATGCGGCGATCCCGATCACGGGCCGGCGGCCGGGGAGCTCGGGAAGGCCGCTGGCGTCGGGATGCGTCACCCCGTCCACGTTAGGACAGCGGCGCACCCGCGTCGACCGAACCGGCCCGATCGCACCCAGCCGCTCAGGCCGCGGCGGTGCGTCCCGGGCTGCGGAGCGACCCGAGCGCGGCGACGAGCGCCGCGAGCAACCCCATCAGCACCGCGAGGATGGCGGCGGTGAGGACGACCGTCCCGTAGGGATGCACCAGCGGCGACATGAACGGGTACGGGTACCAGTCGACGATCGCGCCGCGGACGAGCGAGTACGCGAAGAACGCGAGCGGATAGAGCAGCCACCAGAGCGCGCTCACGGCCCGCACCGGCGAGGCGGGAGCGACGACGAGCCAGTCGACGAGGATCGCGACGGGGAGGATGCGGTGCTCGATGTCGTTGATCCACGCCGCGGTGTCGGACGTCTCGCCGCTCAGCAGGACCGCGTAGATGATCCCCGTGATCAGCAGGAACAACGTCGCCGCACCGCGGAGGCGGTCCTGGAGCGGCGACGGCGACGGCCGCGCGGCGACCCAGAGCCACACCGCCGCCGCGAACAGGTTGCTCTGGATCGTGAAGAAGCTGAAGAAGTTCACGACGTCGCCGTCGGGACGGTCGAGCGTGTCGTGGAGATTCCAGCCGATCGCGACGATCCCGGCGACGGCGAGGAGCACGTGCACGAGGCGCGCCGGTGGCGTGGCGATCCGGGAACGGGCGGTCGACGACATCGTCACGGGAGTGTCGTGGCCGGCCCGGCGGTACCGCCGCCCCGGCGACGCAGGTCGCCGGCGGCCGCGACGAGCCACGCGATGCCGGCCATCACCAGCAGCATGATGGCGCCGGTGATGAACACGCCCGAGTAGCCACCCGCGCGGCCCGGATCCAGGAACGGGTACGGGTACCACTCGGCGAAGAACCCACGCCCGATCGAGAAGAAGAAGTACGCGATCGGCACGGACAACCACCGCAGGGCGCGACGTCGGTCGATCCGCTCGGACGGCGGGAACGCGAGCCAGTCGAGCGGGAGCGCGATCGGCATCACGATGTGCAGGACGGCGTTGACCCAGTGCGACGCCCCGCCGAGCGTCTGGTTCGTGGTGGTGACGATGATCAGGTAGACGATCCCGGTGATCAGGATGAAGAGCACCGACGCGCCGCGGAGCCCGTCGCGGCGGCGCGAACGCTCCGGCCGGACCGCCCCGAGGAGCAGCACGACCGCCGCGAAGAGATTGCTCTCGGTCGTGAAGAAGCAGAAGAAGCGGAAGACCGGAGAGCCCGGCAGCTCGACGACGAGCGCGAGCTGGTGGACGATCGCGACGACGACCAGCACGCCGAGGAGCCCACGGGCGACGCGCAGCACCATCGGGTCAGCCGGCGTCGCGCAGCAGGGCGCGACGCACCTTGCCGGACGGGGTCTTCGGGAGCTCGTCGACGAAGTCGACGACGCGCGGGTACTTGTAGGGCGCGGTGCGCTCGCGCACGTGGGCCTGGAGCTCGGCCGCCAGCGCGTCGCCCGGCTCGTGGCCGTCGCGGAGCACGACGACCGCCCGTACGACCGACCCGCGCTCGGGATCCGGCGCGGCGACGGCCGCGGCTTCGGCGACCGCCGGGTGGTCGACGAGCACGCTCTCGACCTCGAACGGGCCGATGCGGTACCCGGACGACACGATCACGTCGTCGCCGCGGCCCACGAAGAAGAGGTTCCCGTCGGCGTCCTGCCGCACGCGGTCGCCGGTGGGCCAGGGACCCTCGTGCGGGACGGGCCGTCCGGTGTCCACGTCGAGGTAGCCGAGGAAGAAGGTCGGGACGGTCGAGGGGTCGGCGATCACGAGCTCTCCGGTCCCGAAGGCCTCGGCGGACTGGTCCGTCTGGTCGACCGTCAGTGCCATCCCGGGCAGGGCGCGGCCCATCGAGCCGGGCAGCGGGTCGCTGCCGTCGGGCGGGGCGGTGAGTTGGCCGGTCTCGGTCTGGCCGAACCCGTCGCGGACCCACAGCCCGGTGGCGTCGTGCCAGGCGTGCAGCACCGGTGGGTCGAGCGCCTCCCCGGCGGCCACGAGCCGCCGCAACGAGTCCGGCAGGTCGAGGTCGGTGCGCTTCGCCAGCAGGCGGTATTCGGTCGGGGCCATGCACAGCACGGCAGGGCGTTCGGCGTGGAGGATCGCGAGGCGCTCCTGCGGGGCGAAGCGGGCGTCGTGCAGGAGGGCGGGCGCGCGGCGCAGCCACGGCGCCATGAACACGTTCCGGGCGGACTTCGACCACCCCGGCGCCGCGGTGCACCACGCGAGTTCACCGGGCCGTGCCCCGAACCAGTGCTCGGCCTGGATGCGTTGGCCGTCGATGTACTTCAGGCCGTGCACGACCGCCTTCGCCGGCCCGGATGTCCCGGACGTGAACGTGATGAGCGCCGGGTCCCGTGGCGTGAGGTCGGGGCGGGGAGGAGACGGCGTGTCCGCGGCGCGCAGGGCGTCGAGCGCAGGCTCGAGGACGAGCGGCGTCTGGCCGGTCAGCGTGAGCGCGCCCTCGAGTGCGTCGCGGTTGCGCTCCGCGGCGAGCACGGCACGCGGGCGGGTCGCCTCCAGGCGGGAGGCGAGGTCGGCGGCGCGGAGCTGCTCGAGGCACGGCAGGACCACGGCGCCCACGTGCAGCGCGGCGACCATCGACAGCACCCATTCGACACGGCTCCCGATGAGCGTGAGGACGACGTCTCCCGGGCCGACCCCTGCGGCGGCGAGCTCGGCGGCGAGCGACCCCGCGAGCGCCTCGACCTCCCCGAAGGTGAGCACCGTGCGGCCGCGCTCGTCGAGGCAGACCAGCGCCGTGGCGGCCGGATCCTGTCCGTCGAGGAGAAGCGCGGCGCCGTTCACGGCCCGAGTCTCGCATCCACCGCGGCCCGCGCGCGGGGCGGCCCGGGACGCCCCGAGGCTCCGCGGGGCGGAGCGCCGGGCGCCCCGGTGTGAGTTCCGTATGCCGGCGGACTTTCTACATCGACGTTCGCAGGAAACGGTTCATGCGAGAGGTCCGTCACTCCGAAATCGAGTGTGTACCCCCGGTTTCCCACAGCGAGTCGTCCCATGCCTCTTCGCAAGTCCCATCTCCCGAGAGCCGCCGCCGCGATAGCGGTCGCCGCCGCGGCGTTCACCGTGCCGTCGTCGGCCTCGGCCGCCTCGATCGGCCTCTCGACCTCCTCGTCCTCGTCGACACTGAACTGCGCCGCGCAGGCCCTGTCGCAGCCGTTGTTGAAGTTCGGGGACACCGCGAGCTACTGGCTCGCCCCGGGTGGTGACTTCGAGACGAAGGCCGCAGGGTGGAAGCTCTCCAACGCCGCCGTCGTCTCCGGCAACGAGACCCTCGGCGTGCTGCCGGGCGGCAGTGCCCTGAAGCTCGGCACCAGCATCGGCACCGCCTCGGCGACGACGCCGGATTTCTGCGTCGACCCGCTGCATCCGAACTTCCGGTTCCTCGTGAAGACGAACTCGCTCACCGCGGTGGTCAACACGAAGATCAACTTCAAGGGGCCGCTCGGCGTCACGCTCACCGTCCCGGCGAAGCTGAACACGATGGGCAACGGCAACTGGACCCTCTCGCAGAGCCAGCCGCTCGCCACCGCGATCCCGAACATCTTCCTGAACGGCGGCATCACCGCCTCGATCACCTTCTCCTCCGCGGTCTCGAGCCTCGGCGGGTACGTCACCATCGACGATCTCCTGATCGACCCCTACCGGCGCGGCTGAGCCATGCCACCGGGCGCGGCCTGCTCGCCGCGCCCACCATCCGTCCCCGGCCGGCGCGGCCCGGCGACCCCGCCCGGAGCAGGCG
>JAVHXX010000421.1 GCA_031119595.1 Patulibacter sp.
GGCCGAGGCATCGCACGGTCCGGCCGCTCCGGGCGGGCCGGCCCCGAGCCGCGCTGCACTCGTGGACGCGTTCTGGGCGGAGGTCCGCGCGGCGGGCACCCCGCTGGTCGAGGCGATCCAGGGCGACGAGGGGCACCGCGCGGTGACGTTCGTGTGGCGCGACCGCCACGACGACCCGGTGGGCACGCGCACCGTCGCGCTGCTCGCGAACAAGCTCACGGACCCGAGCGTGTGGGCCGAGAGCGTGCTCGTACGACTCGAGGGCACGGACGTCTGGCACCGCACGTACCGCCTCGCCAGCGACTGGCGCGGCACGTACCACCTCGCCCCCGACGACGGACCGGTCCCCGCGGCCGCCGCCGACGCGCCGCAGCACGGACCGCGGTCGCGTTGGGCGGGCGTGGCGACGCACGCCGTCCCGGATCCGTTCTGTCGCCGCCACTTCGCGGGAAAGCCGGGCGAGCCGCCGACGTCGGTCGGGGAACTCGAGCACGCACCGCCGCAGCCCTGGCGCGAGCGCCGTGCCGACGTGCCGCGCGGGTCGCTGCGTGAGGTCGACCTGCCGGCCGCGCGCCTCGGTGGCACGCGACGCGGGTGGATCTACGAGCCGCACCCGGAGGCCGTCGCGGAGGCGACCGGCACCTTCGCCGACCCCTCGGCCGTCGCCCACGACCTGCTCGTGCTGCTCGACGGCGAGGACTGGGCGCACCGCCTCGACCTCGTCTCCACGCTCGACAACCTCCTCGCCGACGGACGGATCCGGCCCACGGTCGCGGTGCTCGTCGACGCGATCGACGTCCCGACCCGCTGGCGTGACCTCGCGTGCGACGACACCTTCACTGGGTTCGTGACCGAGGAGCTCCTGCCGTGGGCGCGGGCGACGCTCCCGGTCGACCCGTCGCCGGCACGGGCGACGCTCAGCGGGCGCAGCCTCGGCGGACTCACCGCGCTGTACGTGGCGCTCCGTGCGCCGGAGGCGTTCGGCGCGGTGCATGCGCAGTCGGCGTCGCTGTGGTGGCCGGCCGACGACGAGGCCCGCGGTCCGGGATGGCTCGCGGCCGAGCTCGCCGCGGCGGCGGTGCTGCCGGCGGTCGTCGAGCTGGAGGTCGGTCGACAGGAGTGGATGCTCCTCGGACCGCACCGCGACCTCGCGGCGGCGCTCGCGCCCCGCGCCGACGTCGCCACGACGCTCGTCGAGTACGAGGGCGGCCACGACGCGTACTGCTGGCGCGGCGGCCTCGCCGACACGCTCGTCCGGGTCGCCGCAGCGCGATGACGACGGCGTCGAAACGGGTGGCCGCGGGCGACGCCTCGACCGGCCGGGACGCGACCGATCCCGGTCCGACCGGGTCGCGGACCGGGCCGCGCTGGTCGACCCGCGCCGCCGTGCTCGTCGGACTGGCGGCGCTGCTCGTCGCCTGCGTGGCGCTCAGCCTCGCGATCGGCGCGCGGACGATCGCCCTCGCCGACGTGTGGAACGCGGTCGTCCACCATGCCCCGACCCGCGACGGGCAGATCGTGCGCGAGCTGCGGGCGCCGCGCACCTGGCTGGGGATCGAGGTCGGCGTGGCGCTCGGGGTCGCCGGGACGCTCATGCAGGCGATGACCCGCAACCCGCTCGCCGATCCGGGCCTGCTCGGCGTGAACGCCGGCGCCGCGACGGCCGTCGTGACCGGGATCGTGGTCTTCGGGATCGGCAGCTTCGGCGGCTACGTGTGGCTCGCGTTCGCGGGGGCCGCCGCGGCGCTGCTGCTCGTGCACGCGCTCGGCGGGCGCGGCGGCAGCGCCTCGCCGGTGCGACTGGCGCTCGCGGGCACGGCGATCTCCGCGACGCTCACCGCCATCGTCGGCGGCATGGTGCTGCTCGATCCCGGGGCCTTCGAGACGTTCCGCGCCTGGGAGGTCGGCTCGCTCACCGCGCGCGGCCCGTCGGTCGCCGGGCCGGTGGCGGTGTTCGTGATCGTCGGTGGGTTCGCGGCCCTGGCCCTCGCGCGGCCACTCAACGCCCTCGCCCTCGGCGACGACACCGGCCGTGCCCTCGGCGCGCACGTCGGCCGCACCCGGGCCGCGGCGTTCGCCGCGATCGCGCTGCTCAGCGGCGCCGCGACCGCCGCCGCGGGACCGATCGGCTTCCTCGGCCTCACCGTGCCGCACATGGCTCGTGCCCTCATGGGCCCGGACCACCGGTGGGTGTTGCCGTGCGCGGCGCTGCTCGGGCCGTGCCTGCTGCTCGCCGCCGACGTGCTCGGGCGCGTCGTCGACCGCCCGGGTGAGATCCAGGTCGGCGTGGTCGCGGCGATCCTCGGTGCGCCGGTCTTCATCGCGCTCGTCCGCCGTCGCCGGATCGCTGCGCTGTGACCATGCTCAGGGACCGCGTCGCGGAGTCGACGCCCACGGCCGGGCCCGCCAGGCGGCCGCGCGTGCCGCGCCGCGCCGCGATCACGTGGGCCATCCTGGCCGCGCTGGCGCTCGTCGTCGCGGTCCTCGCGATCGGCACGGGCGAGTATCCGCTGTCGCCCGGCGAGGTCGTGCAGACGCTCCTCGGGCACGGCACGCGCGGGCAGGTCTTCATCGTCGAACAGCTGCGGTTGCCGCGGGTGCTCTGTGCGCTGCTCGTCGGCGCGGCGCTCGGCGTCGCCGGTGGGATCTTCCAGACCCTCACCGCCAACCCGCTCGGCAGCCCGGACGTGATCGGGTTCACGTGGGGCGCGGCCGCGGGCGCCGTGCTCCAGATCGCGCTGCTCGGCGGCGGGGCGTTCGCGATCTCCGGAAGCGCGATCCTCGGCGGGATCGTGACCGCGATGGTCGTCTACGGCCTGTCGCTCGGCCGCGGCCCGACCGGCGCCCGCCTCATCCTCATCGGCATCGGGATCAGCGCCCTGCTCGCGGCGCTCACCACCTTCGTGCTCGCGCGCATCGACCTCTCCGCGGCGCAGGGCGCGCGCCTCTGGCTGACCGGCAGCCTCAACGGCCGCGGGTGGGAGTTCGTCGTTCCGCTCGCGGTTGCGCTCGTGGTGCTCGGGCCGCTCGTCGTCGCGCTCGCCCGGCCGCTCGCGATGCTCGAACTCGGCGACGACGCCGCCCGCGGCCTCGGCGTGTCGGTCGACCGGATCAGGCCGACGCTCATCGTCGTCGCGGTCGCGCTCAGCGGGGTGGCGACGGCGACCGCCGGGCCGGTGCCGTTCGTCGCGCTCGCGGCGCCGCAGCTCGCGCGGCGACTCACCCGCTCGAGCGGTCCGGGCCTCATCGGCGCCGCACTCATGGGCGCGCTGCTCCTCGCCGCGAGCGACCTCCTCGCCCAGCGCCTGCTGCCATCCGGCGGCCTGCCCGTCGGCGTGATGACCGGCGCGCTCGGCGGCACCTACCTGATCTGGCTCCTGCACCACGAATGGCGGACGACCCGATGACCACCGCGCCCCGCACGCCACGACTGCACGCCGACGACGTGTCCCTCGCCTACGATCGCCGCGTCGTCGCCGAGGGCCAGTCGCTCTCGATCCCGGACGGCGGCTTCACGGTGATCGTCGGCCCGAACGCGTGCGGCAAATCGACCACGCTCCGTGCCCTCGCACGCATGCTGAAGCCGACCCGCGGCGCGGTCGTCCTCGACGGCCACCCGATCGCGACGCTCCCGGCGAAGCAGGTCGCCCGCACGCTCGGGCTGCTGCCGCAGTCGTCGGTCGTCCCCGACGGCATCACCGTCCGCGACCTCGTCGGACGCGGCCGCTTCCCGCACCAGGGGCTCCTCCGCGCGTGGTCGGCGGCCGACGAGCGCGCGGTGGTCGAGGCGCTCCGGGCCACGGCCACCACCGACCTCGCGGACCGCTTCGTCGACGAGCTCTCCGGCGGTCAGCGACAGCGCGTGTGGCTCGCGATGGTCCTCGCGCAGGAGACCGAGCTGCTCCTCCTCGACGAGCCCACGACCTTCCTCGACATCGCCCACCAGCTCGAGGTCCTCGACCTCTGCGCGGCGCTGCGCGAGCGCCACGGCCGCACGCTCGTCGCCGTGCTCCACGACCTCAACCAGGCCGCCCGCTACGCGACCCATCTCGTCGCGATGAAGGACGGCCGCATCGTCGCCGAGGGCCCGCCGGCGGAGATCGTGACGCCGGAGCTCGTCGACGAGGTGTTCGGGGTCGCGTGCCTCGTCGTCCCGGATCCGGCGACCGGCACGCCGCTCGTCGTGCCGCGCGGCCGCACCGACCGCGGCGCGGCGGGCGGCGGAGCGCCCACGCCGCCGGCCTGCCCGCGCGCCACACGGCATTAGGCC
>JAVHXX010000422.1 GCA_031119595.1 Patulibacter sp.
GCCTCGAGCGTATGGGCGTGCTCCGCCGCGGCGCGGGCGGCGTCCGCGACCGTCGCGTGGGCTCCGCGAACGCCGGCCAGGTCGGCGGCGATCCGGGCGGCCTCCTCGCGCAGACCGCGTGCGCGCTGGCGCTGCTCGGCCACGTGGGTACGGGCCGCGGCGCTCGTGGCCCGCGCCGTCTCCGTCTCACGCTCGATCGCGACGATCCGGTCACGTGCCTCGGCGCCCGCGCGGGCCTGCTCCGCCGCCTGGCTCAGTGCCGTACTCACCCGCTCGAGCTCTGCGGCGGGGGAGGGGCCGTCACCGGCCTGGGCAGCCGCGGCCGCCCGGGCCTCGCGGAGCTCCCCGGCGGCGCGGTCGAGTGTCGCAAAGCTCGACTGCCGCGCGACCGACTCCTGGACCGCAACGCGGCGTGCCCGGATCGCGGCTGCGGCGGCGTCCTGCCGGGCGGTGAGTGCGGCGTCGTCTGCGGCGAGCTGTTCGATCGCCGTGCGGCCGAGCGTGCCGCGGCGCTCGAGGTCCGCGGTGCGCACGTCGAGGTCGGCGACGTCGATCGCGTCGAGCATGCCCACGCATGCGGCAAGCGCCTGCTGCGCCTCCGCGAGCGCGGTCTCGGTCTGGCGGGCGGCCTGTTCCGCACGCGTCTCTGCGGCGCGGAGGTCGCCGGAGCCGCTGCCGTCGGCGGGGTGGGGGTGGTGGGGCGAGCCGCACACCGCACAGGGCTCTCCGTCGCGGAGGTCGGCGGCGAGCTCGGCGGCCATCGCGTCGAGCCGCGCTTCGCGCGCCGCCAGATGTGCGGCGCGTGCCGTCAGGTGGTGTTCGCGACGATCAGCCTCGGCCGCGGCGAGTGTCTCTCGCCGCGTGAGCAATTCGGCACGGCGCTCACGGGTCGCGGTGATCTCCGCGGCGTCACGCGTGATCTGGGCGATCTCGCCTTCGAGGCCCGCGCGGAGTTCGTCGAGCTGACGCCGCTCCGACGCGAGCGCCGCGGCGTCGGCGTCGAGCTGGTCCTCACCGGGGTGTTCGCCGACGGCGGCGCTCGCCTCGGCGGCACGGCGCTCCGCGATCGAGACCTCGTGGCCGGCCTCGGCGAGCTGCTTCGTGAGCTCGTCGCGACGGCGGCTGGCTTCGGCGCGCCCCCGGAGCTCGACCTGTTCGCGGCGCAGGCCGTCGGCGGTGGCTTCGGCCCGGGCGCCGCGGTCCGCGGTGATGCGGAGCGTCTCGATGCCCCGGCCGACGTGCGCGACGGCGGCATCGGCCTGATCTGCGGCGTTCGAGGCGCGCTCCGCGGCTGCTTCCGCGGCGACGGCCTGCGATTCGAGGTCGGGAAGGCGGGCCTCCTCGCGCGTGCGGGCCTGGAGCTCCGCCGCGACGCCGCGGGCGTCCCGGGCCGCCGGTGCCCACGCGTCGTCGTCGGTCGCCATGGCCTCGTCGACGTGCGCCGCGATCCAGCGCCGCGCGCCGGGCAGCCGGTCGGCGGGGGTGCGCATCGCCGATTCGCGTTCGGCGACCTGGTGGGTGAGGCCGGCGATCTCGTCGGCGCGGCGGTGGGCGGCGTCGGCTGCCGCCGCGTCGGCGGCCCGGTCCTCGGCCTCCCTGGTGGCGGTGAGCACGCGCTCGTCGACATCGAGCCGCCGCGCCCGGACCCAGCCCGAGACGGCGTCGGCGCCGTCCAGGTCGGCGCGCGGGGCCTCGGCGTCGGGGAGGTCGGCGAGGGCGCCGGAGAGCCGGTCGACCACGCGCTCGAGGTCGGCCTGTGCGGACGCGAGCGTCTCCTTGGCGGCGTCGGCGCGCTCGCGGAACCACTGCTCGGCCGACTCGTACCGGTCCACCTGGAACAGGCGCTCCAGCACGCGGCGCCGATCGGCGACCGAGGCTCGCAGGAACCCGGCGAACTCCCCCTGCGGCAGCAGCACGACCTGCGTGAACTGCACGGCGCTCATCCCGAGGACGGATTCGAGCTCGATACTGATCTCGCGGAAGTCGGTCGACCGCGGGACCCAGTCCCCGTGGACGCGCTCCTCGAGCGTCGCCGTGGCCTTGGCAAGCGTGGTGCCGGTACCGCGGGCCTTCGGGCGATCGTGGTCCGGGCTGCGTTGGACGATGAACCGACGGCCTCCGGCGGTGAACTCAAGCTCTACTCGAGGTTGAGTGTCGAGGTCGCGGAGGTCGCTGACGATCCGCTCCCGCGCACCCTTCTCACGTTTGCCGTCGGCGCCGCGCGCTCCCGGCACCGTGCCGTAGAGCGCGAACACGATCGCGTCGAGCACGGTCGTCTTGCCGGCGCCCGTGGGGCCCGTGAGCAGGAACAGCCCCTGCGCGGTGAGGTCGTCGAAGTCGAGGTCCTGGCGGGTCGCGTAGGGGCCGATGCCTTCGATCGCGAGGCGATGGATCCTCACCGCAGGGCTTCTTCGCGCTCGAACGCCTCGAGCGCTTCCGTCACCAGTGCGCGCTCGTCGTCGTCGGCGTCGATCCCGCCACGGACGTCGGCGAGGAAGCGCTCCACGATCTCGGACTCGCTGCGCCCGCGTACGCGCGCGCGATAATCCTGGGCCACGCCGTCACCGTCGATCGCGGCGCCTTCGGGGCGGTGGTCGAGCTTGAGGACATGTGGGAATCGGCGCCGGAGTCGGTCCATGCCGTGCCGCGGCCGCAGTCGATCGGTGACCGTCGCCTCGACCCACGAACCCTCGTGTTCGGCGAGCGACGCATCCGTGAGGAGCTCGTCGAGCGAACCCCGGACCCGTGCGATCGCACGTGCGACGGGAGTCTCGATCTCGGTGACCTCCGGGGCCACCTCGCCGCGCAGGTCGACCAGCGACCACGACTTGTGGTCCCCGGCCTCGTCGAAGCCGAACGCGATCGGGGCGCCGCTGTAGCGGGCCCGATCGCCGACGTTCTGCGGGCGGTGGAGATGGCCGAGCGCGACGTAGTCGAATCCGGCGAACAGCCGCGCGGGCACGGCCGAGACGCCGCCGACGTCGATCGAGCGCTCCGCGCCGGTCGTCGCGACCTCGTTGAAGGTGGTCGATCGCCCGCCGGTGACCACGCCATGGGCCACGACGACGGCGGGCACACCCGGCCGCGACGCCCGATCCGAGCGGATACGCGCCAGCGCCGCGCCGATCACGCCGGCGTGGGTCGGCTCGTCGGCAGCGAGCGTCACCGCGGTCGAGGGTGGGTCGAGATACGGAACCGCGTATACCAACAGTCCGTCAACAGAATCTGCGCTCTGCAGGTGGATCGGCTCACCGATGCGATCGAGCCGCGTTCGCAGGTGCACGCCGGCCGATTCCGCCAGGCGCCCGTTGACGCCGAGGCGGATCGCCGAGTCGTGGTTGCCGCTCGTGACGACCACGGGAACGCGCAGGTCGGCGAGGCGCTTGAGGGTCTCGTCGTAGAGCTCGACGGCCTCGAGCGGGGGGTAGGCCCGGTCGAAGACATCGCCGGCGACGATGAGCGCGTCGGGGCGCTCGCTCGCGGCGACCTCGATGAGCCGGTCGAGCACGCGTGCCTGCGACGCCGAGAGATCGGCGCCGTGGAAGGTCCGGCCAAGGTGCCAGTCGGCGGTGTGGAGCAGGCGCACCCGCCGATCGTAAGGAGCGGATCGGACGGGAACGCGCGTTCGGGTGGCGCCGTGCGGCGCCGGAGGTTCAGCCCTTGCCGATGGTGGCGGTGACGGAGCCGGTGAGGCCGTCGCCGCTGGTGGCCTTGGCCTCGTTGTCCGTGAGGCCGGACCACACCTGGTACTTGATCGTGTGGGTACCGGGGACGACGGCGTTCATCTGCCAGCGCAGGGTGCGCGAGCGGCCGGGGGCGAGCTCGCCGCCGGTGTAGAGGTCGCTGTCGCTCAGGGGCGTGCCGCCCGGCGCCGTGTCGACGAACCACGGCGCGTGCTTGGTGTCGTCGGGGAGGTCGTCGGGCGTGGTGCGCACCCGGGTGTCGTCGGACGGGTCGTAGGTGGTCTCGTCCTCGAGGCCCTGCAACTGCACGATCACGCCAGGGGCGGGATTGCTGCCGGTGTTGGTGACGGTCATCGAGAACGTGACCTCGTCGCCCGGGACCTGCTTGGTCTGGGAGAACTTCGCCGGGCTCACCTTGAGCTGGACGGCCTTCGCCGCCGGCTCCTTCGCGGCCGTCGAGACGCTTCCGCATCCGGCCATAGCGAGGGTCAGGGCCGAAGCCGCACCTACCGTGAGCAGTCGCACGCCGCGCAGCGTACCCGTCGCGCTCCCGGCATGAGCGCCGGACCGGTGTGA
>JAVHXX010000423.1 GCA_031119595.1 Patulibacter sp.
CGCGCGATCGACGCTGCGGCCGCGCTCGGGGCCGACCGGCTGGTGTTCACGACCTCCACGTCGCTCGACCCGGCCGACACGAACACCTTCGACGACGCGTACCTGCGCGACCTCACGACCGGCAGGACGACGCTGCTGTCGCGGGCGTCCGGGGCGGGCGGCGCCGTCGCGACGACGGGCGTCACGAGCGCCCGCATCAGCGGCGACGGGCAGCACGTGGTGTTCACCAGCACCGCGAACGACCTCGGCGTCCCCGGCTCGACGCAGCACGTCTACGTACGCGACCTGAGCGCCGCGACGACCGTTCCCGTCGACCGGCAGACCGGCCCGAACGGGATCATGTCGGACACGGGCGCCTCGGGCGCGACGATCTCCGCGGACGGCTCGAAGGTCGCCTTCACCACCACGAGCAAGCTCGATCCCGCCGACACCGACACCCTCTCGAGCGCCTACGTCCGCGACCTGACCGCGTCGACCACGACCCTCGTCAGCCGCGGCCCCGGCGCGTCCGGCGCGAGCGTCTTCGCCCCGGACGTCAGGCTCAGCGGGGACGGCTCGACGGTCGCGTTCACGTCGTACTCGGACGCCGCCGTGCCGGCCACCGCGCCGTGGATCGACACGCCCCAGATCGTCGCGCGGTCGCTTGCCACCGGGACCACCACGCTGGTGAGCCGCGGCCCGGGCGGCGTGGCGGCCGCGGGCGGGGCCTTCGACCCCGCGATCGACGGCGACGGCTCGGTCGTGGCCTTCGGCAGCACCGCGACGAACCTCATGCCCGGCGTCGGTGGTGACGTCCGCTCGGCGGTCTTCGCGAAGGACCTCACCACGGGCACGCTCTCGGCGCCGCCGGCGTTCGGCGTGAACGACTCCGCCGTCCAGAACCACGCGGACTTCCCGTCGCTCAGCGCGGACGGTCGCTGCATGGCCTTCACCGCGTTCGGCCACAACGCGGCGACGGGCGTCGCCGGCGACTTCGAGAACGCCTACGTGTTCGCGATCTCCGGCGACTGCCCGAAGGCCGCGGATCCGATCGCGCGGCCGCCCGGCGGCGGGGCGCCCGGGCAGGGCGGCACCGCGGCCGCGAAGCTCGCGGCGCCCACGCTGACGGCCCTGAAGCTCTCGGCGTCGCGGTTCACCGTCGTCCCGAAGACCAAGCCGAAGAAGAAGCCGAAGACCCCCGCGGGCTCGACCCTCTCCTTCTCGCTCGGTGCGGCCGCCACCGTGAAGCTCGCCGTCGACCGTCCGAGCACGGGCCGCAAGGACGGCAAGACCTGCCGGAAGGCGACGAGGAAGCTCGCGAAGAAGCCCCGGTGCACGCGCTACACCGCCGTGGGTTCCACGACGACCGCCACGCTCGGCGCCGGTGCCCACAAGATCACCTTCACCGGCAAGCTCGGGACGAAGACCCTCGCGCCCGGGAAGTACCGGCTCACGCTCACGGCGACGAACGCCGCCGGCACGTCGGCGCCGCTCACGGCGACGTTCACGATCGTGCGGAAGTAGCCCGGGGCGGCCGTCCCGGCGGCGCGGCCTAGACTGCTCGCGCATGGGAGCCGCCGGTCGCCGTCAGCCGCTGCATCGCGCGTGGTTCGTGGCCGCGGCGGCGTTCATCGCGCTGCTTGCCGCCGCGGCGATCCGGGCGACCTTCGGCATCCTCATGGAGCCGCTGATGATGGAGTTCGGGTGGAGCCACGGCTCGATCTCGACCGCCGCGGCGATCAACCTGCTCGTGTTCGGCCTCTCGGCGCCGTTCGCGGCGACGCTCAGCGAGCGGTTCGGGCTTCGGCGCGTCGTGATCACGGCGCTCCTGCTGATCGTGGTCGCGGCGCTGCTCATCACGCAGGTCACCGCGCTCTGGCAGCTCTACATCGTGTGGGGGCTCTTCGCCGGCGCGGCCACGGGCGCGGTCGCGCCGGTGCTCGCGGCGGCCGTGGTCGGGCGGTGGTTCGTGGCACGGCGCGGCGTGGTGCTCGGGATGCTCACCGCCGCGAACTCCACCGGCCAGCTCATCTTCCTGCCCGCGATGGCGGCGATCACCACCCACACCGACTGGCGCTGGGTCATGGCGCTCGTCGCCGGCGCGGCGCTCGTCGCGCTCGTCTGCGTGATCGCCGGACTCCGCGACTGGCCGTCCGACCACGGCCTCGCGCCCTACGGCGGCGACGCCGAGTCACCGATGCCGGGGCGCCGTCCGAGCGCGCTGCGGATCCTCGGCGAGGTCGGCCGGGACCGGGTGTTCCTCGCGCTGGCGGGCTCGTTCTTCATCTGCGGCGCGACGACCGTCGGGCTGATCGCCGTGCACCTCGTCCCCGCCGCCCACGACCACGGGATCCAGGCCGGCCAGGCCGCCTCGCTCATGGCGGCGATGGGCGTCCTCGACATCATCGGCACGACCGGCTCGGGCATGCTCACCGACCGCTTCCCGGCACGGCGCCTGCTGCTCATCTACTACGCGGGCCGTGGCCTGTCGCTCTTCCTGCTGCCGCTCGCGCTCTCGTCGAAAGGCCTCGTGCTCACCGCGTTCACGATCTTCTACGGCCTCGACTGGATCGCCACCGTGCCGCCGACCGTCGCGCTGGTCACCCAGCGGTTCGGCCGGGAGACGGGCCTCGTCGCCTACGGCTGGATCTTCGCCGCACACCAGATCGGCGGCGCCGTGGCGGCGTGGGCCGCCGGCGCCGTCCGCGACCAGGCCGGCACCTACGACGGCGTCTTCTACGTGTCGGGGGCGCTCTGCGTGGCAGCCGCGGCCCTGTTGGCGGTCACGAGCATGCGACCGCGCGCCGAGCTGCGCAGTCCCGCGGAACCCGAACCGGCGTAGCGGCCCGGTCAGCTCTGGCGGCGCGACACGTCGCGGGCGCTGCCCTGCTGCCGCGGGAAGAGGTCGAGCCGCGCGACGGTCATGTGCGGCGGGCGGGTCACGGCCCACGTGATGGCCTCGGCGATGTCGTCGGCGGTGAGCGGGTCGAGCCCGTCGTAGACGGCCGCGGCCTTCTCCTCGTCACCGAGGCGCACGGTCGAGAACTCGGTGTCGACCATGCCGGGGGCGACCTCGATCACGCGCACCGGCTTGCCGAGCCACTCCACGCGGAGGGTGTCGACGACCGCGGCGGCCGCGTGCTTGGCAGAGGTGTACCCGCCGCCGCCCGGGTAGGTCTGGTGGCCGGCGACGGACGTGATCACCACGATGCGGCCGTTGCCGGACGCCTCGATCTGCGGCGCGAACGCGCGCACCGTGCGGGCCAGGCCGAGCACGTTCGTCTCCCACATCGTGCGCCACTGGTCCTCGTCGAACTCGAGCACCGGGTCGACGCCGAGCGCGCCGCCGGCGTTGCCGATCAGCACCTCGGCGTGCGGCACGGCCGCGGCGAGTGCGGCGACGTCCTCGGGCGAGGTGACATCGCACCGGATCGCCCGCGCCGCGTCGCCGATCTCCGCCACCAGGGCCTCGAGCCGCTCGACCCGCCGCGCCGTCACGACCACGTCGAAGCCGGCGGCGGCGAGCGCCTTCGCTGTCGCCGCGCCGATCCCGCTGGACGCCCCGGTGATGACCGCCGTCGGGCGGGTCGCGGAGGCGGGGGTGTCCATCGGCGTCGTCATGCGGCCGAGGCTACGGCAAAACCCCACCCCCGCCCTCGGGGACGTCGGGGGAAATGTCAGGGGAAATGTCGGTGGTTCCCCTGATGCCCCCGGGGCGGCCGGTCGCGAAGGTGGAATCCATGCACGGGGCGACGATTTCCACCACAGGCCGCGCGGCCGACGAGCTCGTCGGGCGGGCGCCGTTCATCGACTACGTGGCGCGGCTCATGGCGCCGACGTCGCCGGTGCGGGCGGTCCTGCTGCACGGCGCCGCGGGGATCGGCAAGAGCGCCCTCGGGGCCGCGATCACCGAGCGGTGGCGGGCCGACGGCGGCCTGGTCGAGGCGGTGTCGGCCGGCAGCCTGCGGCCTCGCGCCCGCCAGACCGACCGCACCGCACCCCGCCTGCTCCTCGTCGACGCCGGTGCCGCGCCCCTCCCGACCGACGCCGCGGCGTGGTTCGCCCTGCTCTTCAGCCTCCGCACACAGGACCGCGTGCTGATCCTCGCGCGGGTCGCGGTGCCCCTCCCGCTCGACGGCGCGCGGGTCGCCGTGCGCCGCGTCGGCGGGCTCGCCGGCGACGACGCCGACGCGCTCCTGGCCCGCCACGGCGTGGCGCTCGACCGCCGCACTGCCGTGGCGCAGTGGGCCGCCGGCTCACCGCTGCAC
>JAVHXX010000424.1 GCA_031119595.1 Patulibacter sp.
GCCTCGGTGCGTCCCGGGGCGTGGGGGCGCCGGTGCGACGCAGGCCGCCGCGGCGACTCAGGCCGCGCGACAGCTCAGGCCGCCGCGGCGGCTCACGCGTGTCGCGTTCCGCGGGCCTGATGCGCGTTTCGTGACACGCGCGGCCGCCCGAGCCGCCGCCGCGGACCCCTTCGGTATGCCCTGGACACCGCCTGGACACCTGGTCCGGCCCGTGTGGAGCGGGCGCACACAGTGCTCCGGAAGCCGGAACGACTGCGCTTTCGGGGGTTTCGTCGCGGAATGGTCGTTCGGCCCCGGCCGTTCGTCGGCGGGCGGGCTGGGTGGCCCGGGCCGGGCGGCCGAAACAGGCGTCCGGCGAAAGGTTTGACGACGGCTTGCTTGGCGGACGTTTCACAACTTTTGCTTCAAAAGACCCGCTGCCTGGTCGAACCTCCAACCAATCGTGCAGCAGATCGCCACCACCCAGACCACCACCGCAGGCCTCGCGCTCGTCACCACCGACGGCCCGGCCGCGCCCGCCCCGGCCACCGGTGCGCCGCAGCGTCCGATGCTGCTCGTGGTGAGCCAGGAGCGCTTCGGCCGCGCCATGGCGGTGCGTCGTCTGCGCAGCAACGGCTTCTACACCGTCCTCGCCGACGACGCCGCCCAGGCCGTCCGCCGCCTCTCGAGCGTGCACCAGCCGATCGACGGCGTGGTCGTGGTCGGCACCCTCTCCGACGCCACCGCGGACTCGCTCCGTCGCTGGATGCGCGAGCACGGCCACCCGGACCTCGCGATGGTCGCGATCGGCACCGAGCTCGAGGCCGACGACCCGTGGGCCCACGAGGTCGCGATCGAGGACTGGGACGTCGACGGCCCGCTCGGCGAGCCCACCCGCACCCTGCTCTCGGCCCGGTACGCACCCGGCGCCGCCCTGGCCGCATGATCCCTGCCCGGATCCGCCAGTCCGCGCTGGCCCAGTTCGTGATCATCCACTGCGTCGTCATCGGGGCGCCGCTGTGCATCATCGTCGGCGCCGGGCCCTGGACGGACGACCTCCAGAGCCTGCTGCAGCTGTTCGTCGCGAGCGCCTTCGTGCTCACGAGCGTGCTGATCCTCGCGGAGTGCCTCATGTCCGTGCGCCGCCGCCGCGGCCCGGGCCTGCACGGCGGATCGGGCCCCACCCGCGACCTCACGATCATCCTCGTCGCGTACCTGCCCAACGAGCAGGACGTGATCGTCGAGTCGGTCGACGCCGTCCTCAGCGGCCTCAACTACCCGAAGGACCGCGTCCAGCTGATCCTCGCGTACAACACGCCCGAGGACCTGCCCGTCGAAGCCGAGCTGCACCAGCTCGCCAACCAGCACGAGATGCTCGAGGTCCTCCGCGTGCACGGCAGCACGTCGAAGGCCGAGAACCTCATCGCCGCGATCGAGATCGCCCGCGGCTCCGTCACCGCGATCATCGACAGCGACCACCGCCTCCACCCGGAGTCGGCGCGGCGCGCGATCCGCTGGTTCGACGAGGGCTACGACATCGTCCAGGGCCGCTGCGTCATCCGCAACGCCGACGACTCCTTCCTCGCCCGCCTCGTCTCCATCGAGTTCGAGCAGATCTACGGCCTGGCCCACGCCGGCCGCTCGCTCCTCATGGACACCGCGATCTTCGGCGGCGCGAACGGGTGGTGGCGCACCGAGGTGCTCCGCGAACTCGGCTTCGACAAGTCGATGCTCACCGAGGACATCGACATCTCGATGCGCTCGATGCTCTCCGGCTTCAAGATCATCCACGACCGCTCCGTCATGTCGACGGAGCTCGCCCCGACCGGCTGGGGCGCCTGGTGGAAGCAGCGCACCCGCTGGGCCCAGGGCTGGCTCCAGGTCACGATGCGGCACCAGCGCTCGGTGATGGAGTCGCCGGTCCTGTCGTGGCCGCTCAAGGCCTACTGGTCCGTGCTGCTCACCTGGCGCGAGCTGTTCCCGGTGATCGCCCTCCAGATCTTCACGCTCGCCTTCAGCGAGCTCGTCACCGAGGGCCGCGTGCGGTTCCAGTTCGACCCGCTCGACGGCCTCTCGATGCTCCTCACCGTCTCCTCCGGCTTCATCGGCGCCTGGGCCACCTGGCGCCTCTCAACCCCAGAAACCCGCGAAGCGCATGGCCCATGGCGCTACGTCCTCTTCGGCGCCTTCGCCGCCCCGTACACCATGCTCCGTAACTCCGTGGCGCTCGTCGCCCTCGCCCGTGAGGCCCTCGGCGACCACCGCTGGGTCGTCACCGCCCGCACCAAGGGCGCCCCGGCCGTCGCCGGTGCCGCCGCCCTGCTCGCCAGCCTCGTCGCCTTCGCCGGCGTGTCGCCGCACGCCGCCCAGGCTGCCGTGGCCGGCGTCGACATGGCCGCCGCCGCGCCGCGCACCACCTACCTGGTCAACCCGAGCTCGCAGCCGTCGACGCTCAGCCCGGCGACCCCGAACTTCTCCACCGACCTCGCGCTGCCGGGCTACTGGCATGCCGTCGAGGGCACGGTGACCCTCAGGCTCTCCGGCGCCACGCAGCTCGCGAAGAGCTCACGGCTCGCGGTCGTCGTGAACGGCCGCCAGGTCGCCGCCGGGATCGCCCTGCCGGGCGATCGCACCATCCAGGTCGCGATCCCGCGTCAGCTCGTCCCGGACCACACGATCAACGTGACCGTGTCCGCGTCGCTGACGACCCAGCTGAACGCCTGCCCGAGCTCCCTCGACCCGACCGCCCGCATGCAGATCCTGCCGGGCACGAAGGTCGAGCTGAGGCCCGAGCTCTCCCGGAACATCACCATCGCCGACGCCCCGGGCGCGCTCATCAACGCCTTCGGCAGTGGCCCGTCCTCGGTCCGCATCCGCTTCAAGGGCAAGCGCACCGCCTCGGCCATCCGCGCCGCGGGCGTGGTGTCCGGCTCGATCGCCGCCGCGCGCGGCTACCCGGGCGTCGCGGTCCGCATCGTCGACGGCCATCGCCGCGCGACGCTCACCATCGCCGACCGTCCCGGTCCCAGCCGCATGACCATCCGGCAGGTCGAGGGCGTCCCGACGCTCGCGATCGCCGGCCACGGCAATGACCTCGTGAAGGCCGCACTCGAGCTGCTCAGCCCGAACCACTCGATCTACAACACGCAGTCGGTCGTGCGGCCGTCGGCCGATCCCCTTCCGCGCGTCGAGTTCCCCGACCGGATCTCGCTCGACGGCGCCGAGGAGGACCAGTCCGGCACGTCGACCGCGACCTCGCTCTTCAACATCCCGGGCCGCTACGAGGTCCGGGCCGGCGCGCGTCTGCGCGTCACCGGCAGCGTCGAGGGCGTCGGCACCACCCGCACGAGCGTCACCATCAACGGGCGCACGATCCAGAGTCGGATCTCCACCACCGCGCAGCAGCCGGTCGACCTCGACACCCTCCTCGCGGGCCGCGGCCCGAGCTACCTCCTCGGCGACCTGCGCCCGGGCGACAACCAGCTCGCGTTCAAGGCCGAGACGCTCGGCGCCGTGCGCGCCTGCGCGTCGAACCAGACCATCGACACGAAGATCAACCCGACGGGCACGATCGACCTCGACGCGCACCCGCGGCCGCTCAAGCACGCCTCACTGGCGTCGTGGCCCTTCCCGCTCGACGCGAACCCGAACTGGGACGACGCGACGATCGTGATCCCGGAGCACAAGGCCACGCACGAGATCGAGCAGATCATCTCGGTGCTCGCCGAGTCGCAGCGCCTCGACGGCGAGGCCGCCCTGCCGAAGATCACCTCGAAGATCCCGACCGAGTTCACCGGTCCGACGCTCCTCCTCGCCGACCCGGGCACCGTCCCGACGAGCCTCGCGTCGAAGATCGCCGGCGGCGTTCCGCTCGGAACCCTCGCGATCGTGACGTCCGACCAGGGCGCCGGCGTGGTCGTCGCCGTCGGCGCGACGGCCCTGCACCCGCTCACGGAGGGCTACCTCCCGAACGCGCTCGACGCCTTCACCGTCGACGTCATCAACGGCCACGTCCACATCCGCACCCCGAACACGACCATCGCGACCGCCGCGGAGCCCATCCCCGGCAAGGTCAAGTGGCCGCTCCTGGTGCTCGGCATCTCGATCGCGCTGCTGTTCCTCATGGCGCTGCGCGCCGCGCACAAGGCGAAGGTCCACGAGACGGACCCGATGCTCGCGCCACCGACCACCCCGCCGCAGATTGGCAAGCGGCGTGCCGTATGCCGCGGCCCTTGCCGGCGCGAAGCTCGTTGTCCCCGGACCC
>JAVHXX010000425.1 GCA_031119595.1 Patulibacter sp.
GGTCGATCGCGAGCTGCTCGCTCACGTCGACGTGCTCGCAGCCGCCGTAGTAGCGGCGGCCCGGGTAGCCCTCGGCGTACTTGTTGGTGAGGACCGAGCCCTGCGCCTCGAGCACGGCGCGCGGGACGAAGTTCTCAGACGCGATCATCTCGAGGGTGTTCTGCTGACGCGCGAGCTCGGCGTCGAGCACGGCGGCGATCTCGGGGTCGACCTCGGAGAGCGGGCGGTCGAAGAAGTCGGAAGGAAGGTCAGACACGGCGGCGTGCGCTCCTCATGTGGCGATCGTTGCTGGGTGCCCAGGCGCGCGGCGGTCGGGGATTGCCCGAAGATTCGGGCGTCGCTCCCTGGTGGTCGGTTCCACCCGTGGCGCCGGTCGCGACGACCCAGATGGTACCGGTGGGCGCCCCGGCGAGAGTGACGATGGGCGCGCGGCTCGGTCAGTGGTCGAGCTGGCGGGCGAGCGTGCGCCGGTCGACGGCGCCCTCACGCAGGACGTTCCACGCGCCCTCGGCCGCGTAGCGCGTCAGATCGACGACCGTCGACGGGGTGCCCGGGAGCGGCCCGGCGTTCAGGAGGAGGTCGCATCCGGCGGCGAGCGCGGGGTCGAGATCCTCCATGCGGGCGGGGTCGGGGCGGCCCGAGTGGTTGGCGCTCGTCTGCAGGAGCGGCCAGGAGATGTTCTCGAGGACGGCGGCGCGCTCCGGCCAGCGGGGCACCCGCAACCCCAGGACCTCCGGCTCGCTGCCGCACGCGAGCGGGAACCGCCGCTGCGGGTTCGGGACGACGACCGTGACGGGGCCGGGCAGCAGGCGCTCGATCGCCTCGGCGAGTTCCGGGTCGAGCCAGGGCGTGGCGGCGATCGCGAGCTCGACGCGGCTGAAGAGCACCGCGGACGGTTTCTTCGGATTGCGGCGCTTGAGGGCCCAGAGGCGCTCGAGGGCCTCCTCGGCGTCCGGGTCGCAGGCGAGGCCGTAGACGGTGTCCGTGGGGACGCACGCGATCCCGCTCGCCTGCATGCAGCGTTCGAGCGTGCGGGCGTCCTCGTCGGAGAGGCTCGGGTACGGGTCGGTCACGTCCGTGAGACTAATGGGCCGGGTGGCGGTCGACGCGATGTCCGTCACCGCCCGGGCGCGGTCGCTGCGTCCGGGCGGTGTCGTCGCCTACCGGTACGGGCGCGTCGCCGAGGGCGTCCGCGGTCTCCCGCCGCGCAGAGGACGCACACACGCTCACCGGGATTTCGTGGTGTGGGCCGTCCGGCTAGCCTGGGGCGGGCCACCCCGCCGCGTGCCGCCCGGGCGCCCGGCATCGCACCCGAGGAGCCCCATGGAGATTCGCGCCGCCGTGCTCGAAGCGTTCGCCGAGCCGCTGCACGTGACCACCGTCGAGCTGGCCGGCCCGAAGGCCGGCGAGGTCCTCGTGCGCCTGCACGCGTGCGGCATCTGCCATACCGACATGTACACCGCGTCGGGCGTCGATCCGTCGGGGTACGCCCCGTGCGTGCTCGGCCACGAGGGCGCGGGCGTCGTCGAGTCGGTCGGCGAAGGCGTCACGTCCGTCGAGCCGGGCGACCACGTCGTCACGCTGTTCTCGCCGCAGTGCGGCCAGTGCGTGAACTGCCGCAGCGGCCGCACCAACATCTGCATGGCGATCCGTGAGCAGCAGAACCTCGGCTACCTCCCGGACGGCACCGCGCGCCTGAGCAAGGACGGCGAGCCGCTCCGCCACTTCATGGGCTGCTCGACCTTCGCCGAGGCGACGGTCGTGTCGGAGTACTCGCTCGCGAAGATCAGCAAGGAGGCGCCGCTCGCCACCGCGGCGCTGTTCGCGTGCGGCCTCTCCACCGGCCTCGGCGCCGCGATGTACCGCGCACCGGTCTTCGAGGGTGCGACCGCGGTCGTGTTCGGCGCAGGCATGGTCGGCCTCGGCGCCGTCGCGGGGGCGCGGCTGCAGAACGCGGGCCGGATCATCTGCGTCGACCTGTCCGAGGACCGTCTGGAACTCGCGCGGCACCACGGCGCCACCGACACGTGGCTCGCGGGCGACGACATCGTCGACCGGATCCTCGAGGAGACCGACGGGTACGGCGCGGACTTCACCTTCGAGGCGACCGGCCTCGTGGGCGTGATGAAGCAGGCCGTCGAATCGGCCCGGATCGGCTGGGGCACCTGCTGCGTGACCGGCGTCGCGGGCAAGGGCGAGACGCTCGACATCGTGCCGCGCTACCTCATCACCGGCCGCACGGTGGTCGGGGCGTCGTTCGGTGGCGTGCGCAGCCGGGAGCAGGTCCCGCAGCTCGTCGACCGCTACCTCGCCGGCGACATCGACGCCGACGCCTTCATCTCCCACACCCTGTCCCTCGACGACGTCAACAAGGGGTTCGACCTCATGCACCACCAGGACGGCATCCGCTCCGTGATCGAGTTCGCGTCATGAGCCTGATCATCGAACGCACCGAGGCCGAGGGCTGGACCTCGAACTCCTACCTCGTCGCCGACGGCCCCGGCGGCAAGGCGATCGTCATCGACGGCAACGGCGTCTCCGCGCCGCTGATCGCGAAGGCGAAGGAGCTGGGCGTGGAGGTCGAGGCGATCCTCGTCACGCACCAGCACGCCGACCACGTGGCCGGGGTCGACGAGCTCCGCGACGCCTTCGCCGCGCCGGTCTACACCAGCGCCGTCACGGCGGTGGCCGTCCCGGACCTCCTCCCCGCCGAGAACGTCAGCGGCGGCGACACGCTCACCTTCGGTGACCTCACGGTCGAGGCGATCCTGAGCGAGGGGCACTGCGCCGGGCAGCTCGCGTTCCTCGTGAACGGCACCGACTGCTTCACCGCCGACACGATCTTCAAGGGCACCGTCGGCGGGAACTTCGCGCCGTCGAACACCGGCTACGCCGACCAGAAGGCGGCGGCGATGCGGCTCGCCCAGCTGCCCGCCGAGACCGTCCTGCATCCCGGCCACACGCTGCCCACGACCGCCGGCGAGGAGTGGGAGCACAACCCGTTCATCCGCATCTGGCGTGGACTCGATCCCGAGGGGACCGAGGAGGTCACGGTGTGGGACCGCAAGGCCACGCTCATCCTCTGGGCCCCCGACTACGACGGCACGAACAAGGCGTGGGTGCGCTTCCACGACACCGGCGAGGACGGCATCACCGGCGGCTCGCAGGTGGTCCGCTAGCGCCCGCACGGCTCCGTCATGACCGCGCCCGTCCTCCTCACGCACCCGAGTTCCCTCGACCACGACACCGGCCAGCACCCGGAGCGGGCCGAGCGCCTGCGCGCGATCGAGCGTGAGCTCACGGCGCGAGGCGGACTCGGCTGGGAGCGGCGCGAGTCACCGGCGGCAGCGCGGGAGGCGCTCCTCGCGGTCCACCCCGCCTCGCATCTCGACGCGCTCGCGGCGCTCGCCGCGGACGGCGGCGGCGCCATCGACGCCGACACGGTCGTGAGCGCGGGCTCGTGGACCGCGGCGCTCCATGCGGCCGGCGGCGCAGTCGCCGTCGTCGATCTCCTCCTCGGCGCCGATGCACCCCGTGCCGCGGCGTCCGCCCACCGGCCGCCGGGCCACCACTGCGAGACTGACCGGCCGATGGGGTTCTGCCTGCTGGGCAACGTCGCGATCGCGGCCCGGCACGCGGTGCGCACCCACGGGCTCGAGCGGGTCCTGGTCGTCGACTGGGACGTCCACCACGGCAACGGCACCCAGGAGGTGTTGTGGTCGGATCCGTCGGTCGTGTTCGCGTCGATCCACCAGTCGCCGCTGTACCCCGGCACGGGATCGATCCGCGAAGTCGGCGGCGGAGACGCGGTCGGCGCCACCGTGAACCTGCCGGTGCCCGCGGGGTCCGGCGACGAGACGTTCGTGTCGCTCGTGGAGCACGTGATCGTGCCGCTGGCGCGCACCTTCGCGCCGCAGCTGATCCTCATCAGTGCCGGCTTCGACGCGCACGCCGACGATCCCCTCGCGAGCTGTGCGGTCAGCGACGCCGGCTTCGCGGCGATGGCCGCGTCCCTGCGTGCGGTCGCCGAGGAACTCGGTGCGCCGGTCGGGATGGTGCTCGAGGGCGGCTACGACGTGCACGCGCTCGCACGCTCGTTCGCGGACGTGCTCGCGGTCCTCGGTGCCGACGAGGCGCCGCAGGCTCCGCGCCTCGCCGACCATGCCCTCGCGGTCGCCGCCCGCGCCCGGCTCGCCGAGCACTGGCCCACGCTCGG
>JAVHXX010000426.1 GCA_031119595.1 Patulibacter sp.
CGACAGGCGCGGCCCCAGCCGGTCGCCGAGGTTCATGTACATCTGGCGGATGCGCTCGGAGGTCGTCACGGCAGCCTGCCGCGGGAGCACCTCGACCCGCCCGCACCACTCGAGCAGCGCCTCGAGGTCGGCCTCGGAGTACGAGTGGTCGGCGGTGAGGACGAGTACGTCCGGGGAGACGGCCTTGATGAGCGCCCACTTCGGATCGGCGTCGTCCTTGAGGTAGATCAGGTCGACGGGGCGCTGGTGCGCGAGGAGTTCGAGGCGCTCGCCCTCGGGGACCATCGGGCGGTCGTCGCCCTTGCGGCGGCGGATCTTCGCGTCGGAGTCGACGCCGACCGCGAGGATGTCGCCCTGCTCCTTGGCCCGCGCGAGGTACTTCACGTGGCCGAGGTGGATGAGGTCGAACGAGCCCGAGGTGAGCACGATCTTCTGCTCGCGCTCGCGCAGCTGACCGACGAGGTCGGCCATCTCGGGGAGCGAGCCGATCAGGCGACCGTCGAAGTTGACCTGGCCGCCGAGTATGCCGTCGATGCGCGTCATGGAATCCGGGAGCGGGCCGGTGGCCCGGGGCCGGAACCCTACAGGCCACGTCCACGGGCCAGATCCGTAGGCGCCGCGGGCGCTCCGCGGAGTCGCGCAGCGCCTCATCTAAAGTCCTTCGGCGATGCCCAACTACCTGCCCTACGCCGAGCGGCGCCCGAGCACCGAGTACGCGGACATGCTCCGCGCGATCCGCACGAAGGGCACGCGCGTGCAGACGAAGCAGGGCGAGGACGCGTGGGCCCTCGCGGGGCACGCGATGCGGTTCCCGATGGAGCACGGCGCCGCCGTGATCACCGAGCGCTCGATCGCGAACTTCTACGACAAGGCCATCGGCGAGCTGTGCGCGTTCATCAACGGTGCCCGCACCCTCGACGAGCTCGCGGCGTTCGGCTGCGACTGGTGGGGTCCGTGGGCGACCCCCGAGAAGACCTCGAGCCGCGGCCTCGCGCCCGGCGACCTGGGGCCGGGCTCCTACGGCCACGCCTTCCACAACTTCACCACCGACCTCGACGGCGACGACCCCGGCTTCGACCAGCTCCCGCACCTCATCGAGAAGCTCAAAGCGCTCCCGCTCGACCGCACCGCCGTGATGAGCCCGTGGATCCCGAACGCGAACCACCGCGAGGCCGGGATCAAGTCGCGCAACACGATCGCGCCGTGCCACGGCTGGATCCACGCGATGGTCCTCGGCGACAAGCTCCACCTCGTCCACAACCAGCGCTCCGGCGACACCCCGGTCGGGGTCCCGTCGAACATGGTCCAGTACACGGCCCTCGGGCTCATGATCGAGCAGCTCACCGGCTACGAGTTCGTCGAGTACGTGCACTGGATCCAGTACGCGCACATCTACGCGAACCAGGTCGAGCACGTCGACGAGATGCTCACCCGCGAGGCGAAGCCCCTGCCGACGCTCGAGATCACGGAGGCGGGCAAGCGCATCACCGACGTCCACGACTTCCGGGCCGAGCACTTCGTACTCACCGACTACGACCCGCATCCGTCGATCCCGCGGATCCCGGTGCTGACCTGATGGCGCCGCGGGTCACCGCCGTCGTCGCGTACGCGCGCAACCACGTGATCGGCGCCGACGGCGGCATGCCGTGGCACCTCCCCACCGACCTGAAGCATTTCCGCGACGTCACCACGCCGGGCACCGTCGTGATGGGCCGCACGACCTGGGATTCGATCCCGGAGCGTTTCCGGCCGCTGCCGGGGCGCCGCAACCTCGTCCTCAGCCGCACGGCGGGGTACGAGGCGCCGGGTGCCGAGGTGTTCGCGAGCTTCGACGAGGCGCTCGCGGCGGCTGCGGGCGACGACGAGGTCTTCCTCATCGGCGGCGGCCGCACCTACGCGGACGCGCTCGCCCGCACCGATCGCGTCTGGGCGACCGAGATCGACGCCGAGCCGGAGGGCGACACGCACTTCCCCGTGCTCGACCCGGCCGAGTGGCAGGTCGAGGAGTCGCTCGATCCCGTCACCGAGAACGGCTTCACCTTCACGATCCGGCGGTACGAGCGTGTGCGCTGAACCGCTCTACGACATCTCCGCGGCACGCACCGACCATCAGCGCGAGTACATGGAGCAGCTCACCCGCGACGGGATCTGCATCTTCTGCCCGGAACACGTTGCCGAGTACCACCGCGAACCGATCGAGCACCACGGCGAGTACTGGTACGTCACGAAGAACGACTACCCGTACGCCGGGGCCGAGGCGCACTACCTGATCGTGCCGCACGCCCACGTGACCTCGTTCGACGAACTCCCCGACGCCGCCGGTGCCGAACTCTGGGCGATCAAGCGCATGCTCAAAGAGCAGCTCGCGCCGCTGGCCACGGCGACGGTCGAGCGGTCCGGCGACATGCACTACAACGGCGGCTCCGTCGCGCATCTGCACACGCACTTCGTTGCGCTCCCGGCTGAGCCGGAGCTGACGGTGCGATTCAAGGTCAGCGCGCTCGGGACCTCGGACTGACGCCCGTCAGACGAACGGCACGCACACGAGGAGCAGCACGCCGACCGCGAGCGAGCCCTTGAAGGCCTGATCGATCACGGAGACGATGTTCGGGCCGTCGGGGACGACCCACCGCGGATTCGTCGGATCGAAGCGACCGGGGATGCGGCGTCCCACATCCGCGGGCGCCGTCATTACCATCTCGCCTTCCTGCGGCGCCCCGCCGGCGGTGGCGAAGCGGACCGTGAACGTCCCGAACGTCCTACCGGCCGCCGGGTTCACCCGCACGACCTCGGCGAGCACGGGGACGGCCGTCGCGGCGGACACGCTCACCGCCGGGACGAGTGGCCGGAACGCCTCCCGGACACCGCCGACGGCCGCGACGATCGTGACCGCGAACAGCGCCAGCCCGGGGCCGAGCGGACGGTCGCTGGTGGCGCCACCACCCATCAGGAGCACGGTGCCGATCGCTCCGGTGATCACGGCGAGGAGGGTGCACAGCAGCCACGAGAGCCCGATCGACAGCGTCGGCCGAGGCGAGAGCAACGTCTTGTCGTCCATGCACTCGTTCTCGGCCGGCGCGAAGCAAACCTGTACGGAGCGACGCGCATCGGTCGACGTCTCTCCGGCGGGCCCGGTGACGAACACGGACCCGACGTACGGCCGGACCGGGGCGGCGCCATCCCTGGCGCCGCCCGCGCCGGTCAGCCCTTGATGAAGCCGGTCCCGGTGACGGCCGCGAGAACCTGGTCTTTCGAGAGCGCGGGGTTCACCACGAACGGCGCCGGGTTGAGACCCGTGAGGTTGCGGATCCACGCGGCGTGCCGGGCCTCGACCGGATGGATCGAGATCGCCGCCTCGAAGATCGCGTTCGAGGAGATGTTCGGAGCCTGGCCCTGGTAGGCCTGGACGCCGGTGTCCTCGAGCACGACGGCCGTCGCACCGAACGCCGCCTGACTCTGCACCGCAGCGCCGAAGTCGAACGTCGGCCGCTTCACGGCGGACTTGCCGAGGGCCTTCTGGAGCGCCCCGACGTGCGCGGCCTCGTGGTCGTGGACCGTCCACGCGAAGCGCTTGAACTCGCCGGTCAGGCCGGCGTGCTTCTTCGCCTGCGCGTAGAACGTCGACTCGAGGTACTCGAGGGTGAGCGCGAAGTTCAGGATCGCGACGTCACCCGACGACGCGGCGAACGCCGACCCCGGGATGAGACCCGAGAGGGCGGCGCCGCCGACCACGAGGCCGGTCCCGCGCAGGAAACCCCTGCGTGAACTGTTGTTGACGCGGTCCGCGGCTTCGCGGAGCGCCCCGTCGGTGTCGAGGACGGCCAGATGCGAGACATCGACCGCCGGCGTGTGCTGGCTCATGGTGTGCGTTCCTCGCATCAGGACTTGATGAAGCCGGTCGCCTTGACCGCCTTCAGGACTTCGGACATCGACTTCGGCGTGCTGAACGCCTCCGGCGCGGGTTTGACCGTCTTGCCGGCGCCGAGCAGGTCGCGGACCCAGGCGGCGTGCCGGGCCTCTGTGGCGAGGATGCCGCCCGCCGGCGCGAGGACGGCGTTCTGGTGGATGAGCGGCGCCTGGCCCTGGTAAGCCGCGACGCCCGTGTCCTCGAGGACCTTCGCCGTCGCGAGGAAGGAGTGCGACTTGCGGTTCGTGCCCTTGAAGTCGAAGGTCGGCTCCTTGACGGCCTTCGCCCCGAGCACGCCCTTGAGCA
>JAVHXX010000427.1 GCA_031119595.1 Patulibacter sp.
CCTGCGGCGCGTGCCGCCGCTGCGACCTCGGCGCCGGCGCCCGCCGTGGAGGCCTCGGTCGCGGTGAACCCCGCGCCGCGGCCCGGGCCCGTGAAGACGACCTTCACCTCCGCCTTCGCCTACGGCCTCTCCCATCCCAATCTCGATCCGGCCGGGGCGAACGACTTCACCTGCCGCCCGTCTCCGGCGCATCCCCGCCCGGTGGTCCTGCTCCACGGCACGTACGCGAACCGGTTCAACAGCTTCGCGTCGATGGCTCCGACGCTGGCGGCGCAGGGGTACTGCGTGTTCGCCCTCGACTACGGCCGCGGCTACCTGCCCGGCCTGTACGGGATGCAGGCGATCCGCTCCTCGGCGCGCGAGCTGGCGGGCTTCGTCGACCGCGTCCTCGCGGCCACCGGCGCGCCGCAGGTCGACCTCGTCGGGTACTCGCAGGGCGGTCTCGTCGCCCGCGCGTACCTGAAGTTCTCCGGCGGCCAGAATCCGGCCGACCCGGCCCACGGCAAGGTCGCCTCGCTCATCGGCCTCTCCGCCGACAACCACGGCACCACGCTGCTGAGCCTCACGCGCATCGTCGACTTCTTCCGCACGCGCCCGCTGGTCCGCCTGCTCATGGGCAACTCGGCCGTCGACCAGATCGCCGACTCGCCGTTCCTGGGCGAGCTCAACCGCCCCGCCGAGACCCTGCCCGGCGTGCAGTACACGATGGTCGCGACCACCACCGACGAGATCAGCCGGCCCGCGAACCGCGCCTGGCTCACCGCCGCGCCCGGCACCGCCGTCACGAACGTGCTCCTCCAGGACGGCTGCCCCACCGACCACTCGGACCACTTCAACATCACGTACTCGCCGCGCGCCCAGTGGATCGTGCTCCACACGCTCGACCCGACCTACCCGGCGCCCGAGCCCTGCAAGGCGCTGGGGCCGCTGAGGTAGCGGAGCGCCGGAGAACGCGACCCCTCCGGCGCCACGGCGACGACCGGTCGTGCCGCCGCGCGGGTTCCGCGGAGCGGCACGGGCTCGGTCGTGGGGTGTGGGGTCTCCCGCGCAGCGACCGTTCGAGCGGTAGGCCCTCGCGGAGACCGCCGGACTGCGTCGAGAAAGCGAGCGGGAGACCCCACACCCCACGACCCTGGCTCGGCCAGGTAGCCGGGACCCAGCGGAGTCCCGGCCTGGGTGTCGTTCGTGGAGTCCCTACGCGGCCTGGTTGCCGGCCGCGATCGCGCGGAGGTCGATGGTCGCGTCGTAGAGCTCCGGCTCGACGCCGTTGCGCAGGGCGACGTCGCGGAGGGGCTCACCGGTCTTGGTCGCCTCCTTCACGATGGTGGTCGCGAGGTCGTAGCCGATGGCCTCGTTGAGGGCGGTGGCGACGGCGAGGGTGCCGCCGGCCGACGCGGCGCAGCCGTCGATGTTGGCCTGGAGGCCGTCGATGCACTTCTCCGCGAACGCGACCGAGGCGGTCGAGAGGAGGTGGATCGACTGCAGCAGGTTGCGGGCGATGAGCGGGATGCGGACGTTGAGCTCGAACTGGCCCTGCGTGCCGCCGATGGTGATGGCGGTGTCGTTGCCGATGACCTGCGCGCTGATCTGCAGGACGACCTCGGGGAGGACCGGGTTGACCTTGCCGGGCATGATCGAGGAGCCCTTCTGGAGCTCCGGGAGGAACAGCTCGCCGATGCCCGAGCGCGGGCCCGACCCCATGAGGGCGATGTCGCCGGCGATCTTGGTGAGGGACACGGCCGTGACCTTCAGGGCGCCGCTGAGCTCGACGAGTGCGTCGCGGTTGGCCTGCGCCTCGAACGGATCCTCCGGCGGGGCGATGAGCGTGAGGCCGGACTGCTCGGAGAGGATCTGGCGGGTCGTCTCGGCAAAGTCGACGTGGGTGTTCAGGCCCGTGCCGGTGGCGGTGCCGCCGAGCGGGATCTGGCCGACCTGCGGGAGGGCGTTCGAGATGCGGCGCTGCGCGAGGCGGATCTGCGCGGCGTAGCCGGAGAACTCCTGGCCGAGGGTCACCGGGACGGCGTCCATGAGGTGCGTGCGGCCGGACTTCACGATGTCGTGGAACTCGGTCGCCTTGGCGGTGAGCGAGGCCTCGAGCTGCGCGAGCGACGGCAGGAGCGTGTTCGTGGCCTGGTCGAGGGCGGCGAGGTGCACGGCCGACGGGAAGGTGTCGTTCGACGACTGGCCCATGTTCACGTGGTCGTTCGGGTGGGCGTCGCCGCCGGTGAGCGCCGAGATGACCTCGTTGACGTTCATGTTCGTCGAGGTGCCCGAGCCGGTCTGGAAGACGTCGATCGGGAACTGGTCGTCGTGGTCGCCCTTGGCGATCGAGTCGGCGGCGCCGGCGATGCGGTCGGCGAGCTCGCTGTCGAGCTTGCCGAGCTTGGCGTTCGCCTGGGCGCCCGCGCCCTTGATCCGCGCCTGCCAGTGGATCACGTGGATCGGCACGCGCTCCCCACTGATCGGGAAGTTGGCGACCGCTTTCTCGGTCTCGGATCCGTACAGCTGCTCAGACATCGCCGACGATCCTACGCCTGCGCTGCATCCCGGCGCCGCGCCGCGGAGCGGCCCGTTGGACGCCGCCACGGACCGCCTGCAACGCGGCTTCATCCGCCTGTAACCGGAGGGGCTTGTCCGCGGTGCGAAAATCCTCGGGATGACCGACGATCCAGGACCCGATGGCGCTGGCGCGCCCCCGGCGCCGCACGCGGCGCCCGGGCCGGATCTCACGGGCACGCTGATCGACGACGAGACCGCGGACGGCCTGCCCGGCCGCCCGCCCGGCCGCGAAGGTCCCGCTGCCGACGATCGCCCGGGCGACGGTGCCGGCCCACCTGGGACCACCGCCGGCGGGCCGCTCCCCGAGCGTGAACCCGGCACGCCGATCGGGCGCCGGGCCTTCGTCGGCCTCGTCGGCCTCGGTCTCACCTCGCTGGTGTGGGGCAACCAGCTCCTCGACCTCGTCGCCAAGTCGACGACCCTCCTGCCGGAGAAGGTGCGCAGCGTCGTGCCGTTCGGTGAGGGCTGGCGGATCTACGCCGTCGACCCGCCGTTTCCGCGGTTCGACCCTGCCACCTGGCGGCTCACGATCGAGGGCATGGTGACCACGCCCCTCGAGCTCACCTACGACGACCTCCTCAAGCTGCCGGCGGCCGAGCAGGTGACGGACTTCCACTGCGTGACGGGCTGGTCGGTGCCCAAGGTGCCGTGGAAGGGCGTACGGATCCACGATCTCCTCGCCGCCGCCGGGCCCTCGGCGGAGGCGACCGGGCTCGAGTTCTGGTCGATGGAACAGGACTACGTCGACACGCTCACGAAGGAGCAGGCCCTTGCCGCGGACGTGATGGTCGCCTACGAGATGGGCGGCAAGCCGATCACGCGCGAACACGGTGCGCCGACCCGCGTCGTCATCCCGCAGATGTACGGCTACAAGGGCGTGAAGTGGCTCCACAAGATCGTCGTCACCGACAAGCTCGACCCGGGCTACTGGGAGGTCCGCGGGTATGACGTGGACGCGTACATCGGCAAGTCGAACGGGTTCTTCCGGTGAGCACGGCCGCCGGCATCCGTCCGGTCCGCGCGGCCCGCGTGCACCGGTTCAGCGCGACCGAGCGCGTGCTCCACGCCGCGCACGGGACCGCGTTCGTCCTCATGCTCCTGAGCGGGCTCGTCCTCTACCTGCCGTTCCTCGCGCAGGCCTTCGGGAACCGGCCGGTCGTGAAGGCGTTCCACCTGGCGGTGGCCGCGCTGTGGCTCACGGCGCTCGTGCTCATCGCGGTCGTCGGCGACCGTGCCGTCCTCCGGCGCACGCGGCGCCAGTTCGAGAGCCTCGACCGCGAGGATCTCCGCTGGCTGCGAAGCCGCGCCGCCCGGTCCGCGCCGCAGGGACGGTTCAACGGCGGCATGAAGGTCCACGCCATCGTGCAGGCCGCGCTCACGGTGCTCTTCTTCGTGTCCGGGGCGCTGATGTGGCTCGGCGAACGCAACACGAGCTTCCGCCTCCCCGGCACGATCGCCACCCACGACCTCGCGATGTTCGCCGGGGCGATCTTCGTCATCGGCCACGTCGCCATCGCCTTCTCGCAGACCGCGAGTCCGTCGCTCTCGGGCATCGTCGACGGCACCGTGCCCACCGACTACGCCGCCCGGCACCACGCCGCCTGGGATCCGGCGACCGAGCCCGTCGAGCGCGTGCGGCCCCTCAGCCG
>JAVHXX010000428.1 GCA_031119595.1 Patulibacter sp.
CGGGCCCGTCGGTGCTCTCGGCGCTCGCGATGGTGGGGGTCGGGCTCGTGCTCGGCGCCGCACCCGGCGTGCTGTCCGTGTTCGCGGGCCGAACCACCGAGTTCGCCCTCCAGCGCTTCACCGACGCGATGATGACGCTGCCGCCGATGGTGTTCGCGATCGCGGTCGTCGGCCTGTTCACGAACGGCCAGGTCGCCGCGATCATCGCGGTCGGGGTGCTCCTCGCGCCGCTGTTCTTCCGCGTCGCCCGTGCCGAGACGCTTGGCTACGCCCACACCCAGTACGTCGAGGCGGCGCAGCTGCTCGGCGCCTCGCGGTGGTGGATCGTCCGCCGCCACATCTGGCGCAAGGTGATCCCGACGATCGCCGTCACCACGGCCACGTCGACCGGCTACGCGGTGCTCGCCTCCGCCAGCCTCGGCTTCCTCGGCCTCGGCGTGCCCGCGCCGCATCCGACCTGGGGCGGCATGCTCGCCGCGAACGTCGACCATCTCGCCGACGACGCTTGGGCCCCCATCTGGCCGGGCCTCGTCATCGCCGTCACCGCATGGTCGCTGAACGCCCTCGCCGACGCCCTCCGCGACGGCCTCGCCGCCCGGTCGCAGGTGCTGAGCCCGGCGGCCGAGGCGCAGGTCGCCTTCGGTCCGATCGAGATCGACACCGACACGAAGGAGCTCGTCCATGTCGCTTGAGGTGCTGCCGCGGGAGATCCCGCGTCTCGAGCAGGCCGCGGCCGGTGCGGACGCTCCGGCGCCGCTGCTCCGGGTCGAGGGGCTTCGCGTCTCCGTGCCGGGCGCGAACGGCCCGGTCGATGCCGTCCACGGCGTCGACTTCGAGCTGCGCCGCGGCGAGTCGCTCGGGCTCGTCGGCGAGTCCGGGTCGGGCAAGACGCTCACCTGCCGGGCGATCCTCGGCGAGCTCCCGGGCGCGACGGCGGTGTCCGGCGGCGCCGTCCGTCTCGACGGCCGTGATGTCGCCCATCTCGACGCCGCCGGCTGGCGCGACCTCCACTCGACCCGTATCGGGCGGTCTTCCAGGATCCGGCGTCGTACCTCAACCCGTCGCTGTCGGTCGGCCGCCAGCTGGCGGAGGTGCTCCGCGTGAAGGGCGGGCTCGGGCGGCGTGCGGCGAAGGCGCGCGCCGTGGAGTTGTTCGACGCGGTCGGGCTGAAGGATCCCGAGCGGGTCTCCCGCCGGCTGCCCGCGGAACTGTCCGGCGGGATGCAGCAGCGGGCAATGCTCGCGATCGCGATCTCCTGCGATCCGGACCTCCTCATCGCCGACGAGCCGACCACCGCGCTCGACGTGAAGACGCAGGCCGAGATCGTCGCGCTGCTCCGGGAACTCCGGGGCCGGATCGGTCTGTCGCTGCTGTTCGTGTCGCACGACCTCGCGGTCGTGACCGAGCTGTGCGACCGCATCGCCGTCTTTCGGCACGGCCGGATCGTCGAACACGCCGACACCCGGGAGCTGCTCGAGCGCCCGCAGCATCCCTACACGCAGTCGCTCCTCGCGGCCGCCGGACTCGGAGGCACGACCGATGCCCACTGACCCGCTCCTGGAGATCGAGGGCCTGCACGTGGCCCTCGGCGACACCCACGCACTCCGCGGCGTGGACCTGCACGTCGGTCGCCGCGAGATCCTCGGCGTCATCGGCGAGACGGGCTCCGGCAAGACCACGCTCGTGCGCTCGATCGTCGGCCTCACGAATCCCACCGCCGGATCGATCCGGCTCGACGGCGACGAACTCACCGGCCTCGGCCACGGCCGTCGCCGCCGGCGGTTCCGCCGCTCGGGCCGCGTGCAGCTCGTGTTCCAGGATCCGCTGCGGTCGCTCGATCCGGCGCTGGTCGTCGAGGATCTCGTCACCGAGGGACTGTCGATTCGCGGCCGGACCACGGCGCAGGAGCGCCGCGACGCGGCGACCCGGGCGTTGGCGCTGGTCGGGTTGGATCCGTCACTGCTCGGCCGGGTCCCGCGGGACCTGTCGGGCGGTCAGCGCCAGCGGGTGTCGATCGCCCGCGCGCTCGTCAGCGACCCGGAGCTCGTCCTCTTCGACGAGCCCGTCAGCGCCCTCGACGCGAGCTCGCGTGGGGAGGTCCTGCGGATGCTCGCCGGCCTGCGCGACGAGCTCGGCGCGGCGCTCTTGATCATCTCCCACGACCTCACGAGCATGGTCGGCGTCGTCGACCGGGTCGCGGTGCTCTACGAGGGGGTCGTCGTCGAGTCGGGCCTGACCGACGAGGTCCTCTCGGATCCGCAGCACGAGTACACGAGGCTGCTGCTCGCCGCCGCTCCCGCGACGGTGCGCGAGCGCCTCGCGGCGCGGCGCGACGCCGCGGCCGCCCAGGCGAACGGCGCCGCTCCGGCGAGTACGCCGAGCGTCACCCAAGCATCTGCCACCACCCCGGGTCGCGAAGCGATCCATGCAGGAGTCCGCGCATGAGCCGCATCACCGTCGTCGAATACACCGATCCGGGCTGCGTGTGGTCGTGGGGGAGTGAGCCGCAGCTGCGCTGGCTCCGCGACACCTATGGCGACCAGCTCGACTGGCGGCGGGTGTTCGGGGTGCAGGTCGACGATGCCTCGCGGTCGTTCCCGGACCGCGATGTCGACACCGACGGCGACCGCTGGCGCGAGGACTGGCTCGTCGTCGCCGAGACCACCGGCGCGCCGGTGCCGGAGCGGCTCGAGTGGTTCCATCGCTCGACACGTCCGGCCGCCGAGGCGGCGCGTGCCGCGGAGGCGCAGGGGCCCGAGATCGCCGACCGCGTCTTGTTGCGACTCCGCGAGGCGGTGTTCGTCGGCGGCCGTCCGGCCGACACGCCGGCCCGGATCGCCGAGGCGCTCGCCGACGTACCCGGTCTCGACCTGCCACGGCTGCTCACCGACGCCGAGTCGGGTGCCGTGAAGGCGTCGGTGCAGGCCGACTTCGAGGAGACGCGGCGACCGCACCCGGCGGTCATCGGTCGCACCGGTCCGGGGCCGAACCCGGGCGCCGCGCGGCAGGACGGTGACCACCTGCGGTACTCGTTCCCGACGCTCATCATCACCGGCCCCGGCGGTGAGCAGGTGGTGTCCGGGTGGAACGACCGCGATGCCCTCGAGGCAGCGGTTCTCGCGGCGGGCGCCCGGTCGACGGCCGACACGACCGCCTGATCGCGCGGTCCGGGGTGGTGCGCTGCAGGGGCCTCCGGTCGCTGCAGCGTTCGCTCAGATGACGGTGCGCCCGGCGGGGGAGCAGTACTTCGTCAGGTCCTTCTTCGTGCGCGTGAGCGTCGCGTTCAGGAGGTTCGCGCCGGTGCGGTACTGGTTGTAGGTGCGCTGGTGGCCGCGGATGGTGCCGTTCATCCGGCGCAGGCCTGCGCCGGCGTTGTAGATCCGGCGGGCCTCGGTCTTCTTCACGGCGGCGAGGTGGCGGCTGGCGCTCTTGCGGCCGGCCGGCGTCTTCGCGCGGGTGAGCGCCTTGCGGGCGGTTGCGATGCGCCGGTCCGAGACGGTCCGCTGCTTCGACACGCGTGCCCTCAGGGGCTTCAGCTTCTTCTTCGCGGCGGTGAGGCGGGCGAGGGCGGCATCGCGGCGACCGCGGATCACCTTCAGGTCGCTGACGGTCTGCGTGAGCGCGGCCTGCGTGGTGGTGCACTTGAGCGCCTCGCTCACCGTCACGGTGTGCTGGTCGAGGGCTTCGGGGTTGCGGTCGACCGACTCGACGAGTTGCACGCACACGAGCTGCGCCCCGGACGTCTTCGAGGCGAACCGCACCTTGATCGTCTTGCTGAAGTTTCCGCTGACGGCGGTCACGTTCTGCAGCGGGCGCTTGCCGGTCGGCAGCTTGCGCATCTGCGCGCACTGCTGACCGTGGTCGGGCTCGCCCATGATCAGGATGCGGCGGCCGGTGCCGTCGGTGGAACCGGTCACCTTGATCGGGAAGTAGTCGGCGCTGCGGGCGGTGTCCGGGATGGTCGCGCTGAGCGTCGCCGGGCGGTTCGCGACGCCGACGACCTGGTCGAACTGGGCGATGGTCGAGGCGGCGCCGAACGCGGGCGAACCGACGAGCCATCCGCACAGGCGGTAGGTGCCGGAGTCCTTCGGCGTGAGGGAGAGGGTGGCCGACGTGAGGCCGCCGAGCACGGCCGGCGTGGTCGCCGGGGTCGTCGTCGCGGTGCCGGAGGGCGAGGCGAGGACGGGGGTC
>JAVHXX010000429.1 GCA_031119595.1 Patulibacter sp.
GGCGGGCGGCGTCGGGCCGGCCGGGCGAGGCGGGCGGGCAGCCGGGATCGCCCGCGGCTCGTCGAACCGGGATACTCGCGGGGCGATGTCCGTCGCCCCGCACCCCGATCGTCACCTCCTGCGGGCCAAGGACCTGATGGATCGCCGCTACGCCGACGCCCTCGACGTGGCCCGGGTCGCCGCGGCGGCCGGGCTGTCCCAGGCGCACTTCAGCCGCGAATTCCGGCGGGCGTTCGGCGAGTCGCCGCACCAGTACCTGCTCACGCGCCGGCTCGAGCGGGCCTCCGAACTCCTCCGCACCACGGACCGCAGCGTCGCGGAGATCTGCCTCGACGTCGGGTTGCGGAGCGTCGGCTCGTTCACGACGAGCTTCACGAAGACCTACGGCCGGTCGCCGACCGCCTACCGCGCGGCCTTCCCTCCCGCCGCGACCCTCGCGCGCATCCCGACCTGCATGGGGCGGGCATACGCCCGCCCGGTCGGGCGGTAGCGCGGCAGGTCAGCAGGTTTCGAGAAGACAGCCGGGCGGCCGCGATCTACCGTGGCGGTCGCGCGGTCCGTCCGGGTCGCGCTCCCCCGAAGGAGTCATCCATGTCGTTCAAGGTCGCCACCGTGCAGGTCTGGGTCCATGACCAGGACGAATCGCTCGCCTGGTACACCGAGAAGCTCGGCTTCGAGGTCAAGACCGATGTCACCGTCGAGGAGATGGGCAACTTCCGGTGGCTCACGGTGGGTCCGGTCGACGCCGCCGGTCCGAACATCGTGCTCATGGCGATCCCGGGGCCTCCGGTGTTCGAAGCCGAGACGGTCGAGCAGATCACCTCGCTGATGGCCAAGGGCGCGTCGGGCGGGATCTTCTTCGAGACCGACGACATCGCCGCGGACTACGAGCGCCTCTCGGCGGTCGGTGTCGAGTTCACGCAGGAACTGACCGAGACCCCGTACGGCACCGACACCGGCTTCCGTGATCCGTCGGGCAACCACTTCCGCCTCACGCAGCTCGGCGGCATCATGGGCTGAGGGCCACGGATCGCGCGGCGGGCGGCCCAGGCGGCGGTCCGCGCCGCGCGCTCGACACGCTGAGCATCCGCTGCGGCGAGGCGTCCACGCCTCGCCCGGCGCGTCGCTCAGGCGAGCGGCGCCTCGAGGATCCACGGCACGTCGCGGCAACGTTCGAGCAGGGGGCGGATGCGCTCCTCCTGCTCGGCGTTCAGCGCGACGTGGTGGTGGGCCGGATCCAGCGCCGACACATGCAGGTGCCGGAGGCGGTCGCCGAACTCGTCGAGGATCTCGTGGCCCTGGGCGAGGGTCGGATCGATCGCGTACGCGTGGGCGACGTCGAAGCACAGGCCCGCCTCGGGGAGCGCCTCGAAGTGCGGCGCGAGCGACGCGGCGGTCTGGCCGTCGGCCTTGCGCGGGTCCATGTTCTCGATCACGAGGGTGCGGCCGAGCCGGCGCCACGCCGCGTGGTCGTCGATCACATCGGGATGGAGCACGATCGCGTCGACGCGGCCGGCGATCCGCTCGAGCATCGCAACGACCTCGGACTCCGGCAGCGTGCGGTGCTTGCTCGGCGCGTGCACCGACAGGAAGTCGAACGGCAGCGACGGGCGCTCCGCGAGCCAGTCCACGAGCGGCGCGAGCTCCGGCTCCGAGAGTGCGGCCAGCTCGACCGCGCCGGCGCCGTGCCGCCGTGCACGCCCCGCCAGCACGGGCCACGGCGTCGACTCGCCGGCTGCCCGCTGCGCAGCCGCGAGCCACCCCGTGGATGCGCCGACGGGGTAGTGCGCCACGACCGGACGCTCGCTGCTGAGGGACGGAAGGCTCATGCGGGTGAGCGACCGTACCAACGCCCGGCGTCGGCTTGCAGGGTTTCGTGCGCCGAGCCCGACGGCGCAGCCGGTCGGAGCGGGAAGTTCCTGCTCGGCGGGGCCGGTCGCCGCGCCCGTGCCCTCGCAATCAGCCACGGAGACCGGCAGCGTGTTCGACCACTCGGGCGCGGACCGGGCCGACCAGCCACCCGTCCACACCTGAGACAGGTCACTCCAGTTTCCGGCCATTTGGGACGATGGGGGGACATGCGACCCCCGCGCTTCCCCTTGTCCCTGGTGCTCACGTCGAGGCGGAGGCGTGGCGCGATCGTGGCGGCCGGCGCCGCCGTCGCCACCCTCGCCGGGGCCTCGACCGCCCAGGCCGCGTGCGCCACCACGCCCGTGGCGACCGTCTTCGCCAGCCTCGGCGACCTCGCCAACTACACCCTCGCCCCGAACGGCGGCTTCGAATCCGGGACGACCGGCTGGACGCTCACCGGCGCCTCGGTGGTCGCCGGCAACGAGAGCACCGCGATCGCAGCGAAGGCCGACACGAAATCGCTGTCGATCTCGCCCACGGGTGTGGCCGTCTCGCCGCCGTTCTGCGTCGGCATCGAGCACCCGTCGTTCCGATTCGTCGCCAAGCAGGCGAGCGGGACCTGGGCGACGATGCTCGTCGCCGTGCGGTGGAAGGACTCCACCGGCAAGGTCAACACGACCACCGTCGGCTCGGTCAACGGCACGAAGACGTGGACCGTGACCGCGTCGCAGATGCTCGCGACCGCCCTCCCGCTCTGGCAGGCCGGGCAGTCCGTCTCGGCCCAGCTCGTTTTCGACCCGATCGACTCGGGCGGCGGCTTCCAGATCGACGACGTGTACGTCGATCCGTACCGCCGCTCGTAGGAGGAGCGACCGCGCCCGGATCTCCGCCGGGCGCGGCTCCTCCCGCGGTCAGGAGCGGCGCACCGCCGCGGCGAACCGTGCGGCCGAGCCGTCGCCGTGCATGAGGTACAGGCTCGGCTCGACCACCTCGAGCTCCATCACCACCGGCGCGCCGTCGTCGCCGGCGACGAGGTCGACCCGCGCGTAGAGCGGTGGGCCGTCGAAGCGGTCGGCGACCCACGCCAGCAGCGTCGCGGCGAGGTCGAGTTCGGCCGGCTCGGCGACCGCGGGCCCGACGAGCGCCTTGTCGAACATCGCCGCGGCAACGCCGAGGGCGTTGCCCTCCTGCAGCGGCGCGACCTCGTCCGGGCGCAGGATCGCGCCCTTGCGGAGTGCGTGCGAGAACTCACCGCCGAAGTACACGAGCGCCCGCTCGCCGCGGGTGTCGACCCGGCCCTGGTATGGCTGCACGAGCGCCGTGCGACCGGAGGCGGTGATGCCGTCGACGAGCGCCTGCGCTTCGCCTGCGGTGGCCGGCGAGAAGCGGCCGGTGTCGCGGGAGCCGCCGGAGACGTTCGGTTTGACCACGACCTCGCCGGGTCGGTCGGCGCCGAAGTCCGGCAGGGCGTCGCCGGGACCCAGGAAGGTCGTGGGCACGGTCGGGACGGGCAGCTCGGCGAGGTAGCGCTTGTCGACGTTGAACGCGATCAGCTCGGGCGCGTTACGCAGCCGCGTGGCACCGACGCCTCGGCACCAGGCCACGAAGTCGACCACCCGGTCCGTGTAGTCCCAGGGCGAGCGGAGCACCACGCGGTCGAACGACGACCAGTCGACGGTCGGGTCGTCCCAGGCGTGGAAGGTCGCGCCGAGGAGGGCGGCCGGTCCGTGGTCGTCCGGATCGCCCTCGGGCATCGCTGAGCAGGTGACGAACGCGATCCGCACGAGCCCAGGCTAGACGGGTGACACCCCGGCCTGGTCCTGCGGGCGCGGCGGTAGCGTGGGGCCATGGCGTCCACACCACTGCTGCTCGAGCTCGACCTGTCGCAGGGGCTGCTGGAGACGCAGCCGTCCGACCCGATCGCCGCGTTCCGGTCGCGGAACACGCCCGTGCTCACCTCGCTCGTGGAACGGCTGCGCGAGGCGGCGGAGAGCGACCGCGTCGTCGGGCTGATCGCGCACGCCGGTGGCGCCGACGGCCTCTCGCACGCGCAGGTCGAGGAGCTCGGCGCGGCGATCGAGGCCTTCGCGGCCTCCGGCAAGCAGACGATCGCCTGGAGCGAGTCGTTCGGCGAATCCGGCGACGGCACCCTCGCGTACCACCTGGCCGCGCACTTCGATCGGATCTGGCTGCAGCCGTCGGGCGACCTGGGCCTCGTCGGCGTGAAGGCCGGGGGCGTGTTCCTGCGCGAGGCGCTGCGGAAGGTCGGCGTCGAGCCGCAGATCCGCGCCCGCCACGAATACAAGAACGCTCCGGACTCGCTCCTGCG
>JAVHXX010000430.1 GCA_031119595.1 Patulibacter sp.
CGCGCCGGGCTGACGGTGAACGTCGTCGTCGGCCCCGGACCTGCCGCTGAATGGCGGTTGCTCGCCGAGAAGCCTGCCAACAGGGACACCATGCCCAGGGTCACGACGGCGATCGTGCTCGACAGGTTGTCGAACTGGTAGAGCGAGGGCTGCGCCGTGTAGACGACGCACGGGATCAGGAAGAGCGCGGCGAGTGCCGCTGCGGTGATGAAACTCGCGGTGGCCCAGCCTCGTCCCGCAGCGAGGTTCGAGCGGGCCACCACCAGCAGCGCGACCGCCTGCACCGCGCAGAGCGCAGCGCGGAACGGGACGACCGAGTCGGTCCGCCAGGCCAGGACGCTGCCGAGCGCAGCGACGATCCCGACCAAGGCGATGACGTGATCGGCGCGAAGGGCGTCAGCCCTTCTTGCGTGCAAGCGCTTCGTAGTCACGAAGTGTCGCCGCGACCAGCTTGAGGTCGGAGAGCTTCCAGGCAGCCCCGACCTTCGACAGATCGAAGGTGGTCGGGGTGAACTGGACCCGTTGGCCCTTGGCGTCGAAGCTGGAGAGCGTCGCCCGGACCCTGGCCGTGGTCGGCGACGGCTGGAGGACGTTGACCACGGTGACGAGCGCGAACGACGCGCCCATGAACCCGACGGCCTTGTCGAGCTGGGCCCGGCCCCCGATGCGCGCGATGGCGTCCGGCGTGCTCAGGCCTGCAACCGAGTCGTTGTCGGAGAACTGGATGGCCTGCGCCCACTGCAGGAGGGCACGTCCCGGACCGCCGGCGGGCTGGGCGTCGATCACGCGGTCCGTGAGGATGTTCGGCGGAACGGCGTCATCGGCGGTCGTTGTGGCGGAAGGCCCCTGGCTCTTCGCCGCGGCGGCGTCGGTCTTGTTGCCACCACAGCCGACGAGGACGCCGGTCGAGAGCACGCTGAGCACGACGAACGCCGTGCCGATTCGGGAATTAGGCATGCAACCTGAGGGGGAGTCGGGTGAGGGTGGCGGACCGAGCCGCACAGCTGGACGCGGCGGTCGCGAGACTATCACCGGCCATCGCAGGGAAAGCAGGCGGAATCGGGCGCGCGCCGCGGCTCGCGCGGACCCACCTCACGTCCCGATCCCCCGCACGATCGCGCGGATCGTGCCGAGGGCGATGCGGAGGTCGAGGAGCAGGCTCTGGCGCTCCACGTAGTAGAGGTCGTACTCGAGCTTCTGCCGGGCACCGTCGAAGGAACCGCCGTACCCGAACCGGATCTGCGCCCAGCCCGTGAGGCCGGGCCGGACCCAGTGCCGCGCCTGGTAGAACGGGAGCTCGTCGGCGAGGCGCGCGACGATCGGGACCTGCTCCGGGCGCGGGCCGATCAGACTGAGGTCGCCACGGACGACGTTCCACAGCTGCGGCATCTCGTCGATCCTGAACCGGCGCAGGAACCGCCCGACCGCGGTGACGCGGTGGAGGTCCTCGCCGGCCCAGCGGGCGTTCGGCCCGGCCTGCGTGCGCATGGTGCGGATCTTGAGGATGGTGATGGTGGCGCCGCGATGGCCGACGCGGTCCTGGCGGTACAGCACGCCGCCCGGGGTCGTCGCGCGGACCAGGACGGCGGCGAGGAGCAGGAGCGGCGAGAAGAGCACGAGGACGAGCGCCGCGCCCACCCGCTCCGTGACCTGCTTGACGAGCGCGTAGGTGCGCGGGCGGTGGAGGTCGGCGATCTCGCGGATCGCCCACGAGGGCTGGATGTCGCGGAGCGGCACGCGACCGAAGTGGTCGCCGTACACGTCGGCGAGGGTGGCCAGGCGGATGCCCGCGGTGCTGAACGCGATCGCCGCCTCGCAGAGGGTCGGCGAACGTGCCGCGTCCGTCGAGAACACGACCACGGTCGGGCGGGACTCGGCGATCGCGGCGGCGAGGCCGGCGACCATCGCCTCGTCCCCGGCGACCTCCACGAACGCCACGAACGACATGCCCTGATGGCGGGCGATCTCGCGGCGCAGGTCCTGACGCTGGGCGGCGTCACCGACGAGCAGGACCCGGCGGGCGCTGCTGAGGAAGCGTTGCTCCCATCCGCGCAACACCACCGCGGCCGAGAACGCGACCCCGGAGATGCCCGCGGCGACGACGACGGGCGCAGCGATCGACCCGGCTCCCGCGAGGACGAGCACCGCCAGCACCCCGGCCCCGACGATCAGCGACGCCGCCGCGACGCCGAGCGCGACGAGGCCGAACGGCGGACGGGCCGTGCGGAGCGGTAGGTCGAGGGCGAGCTTCCCGGCGCCCACGGCGAGCAGCGCGATCGGCACGAACCAGAGCGTGACGAGCTCGTCCGAGACGGCCGGGAGCAGCGCGGCCACGAGGCCGGCGAGGAGCAGGCCGACCACGAGCGCCCGAGCGGTGGCGGTCTGGGGCCATGCGGTGGCGAGCGAGCGGTCCTCGTCGTCGAGGGCCGGGCCGACCCCACCCGGGCCCTGGGCCGCGGGCGGCGGCAGGTCGACGACCGAATCCGCCGGGAGCTCGCCGATGCCGACGGGCTCCCGGGCGGTCGGGTCGACGCGCGGCGTGGTCATCCCTGCGGGACCCGTCCGGCGAGCTGCGCGAGGCCGATGTCGCGGGGGTTCAGCTCCGACGCGCGCTCGTAGAAGGCGTGCGCACGCGAGGTCAGTCCGGCGCGGGTGGCGAGGTCGCCGCGGAGGGCATACCCCACGTACGAGCGTGGCTCAGCCACGACGGCCTGCTGCAGTGCCGCATCCGATCGGGCGTACGACCCGGTGCGCGCCTGCGCGGCCGCGAGGGCGATCCAGGCGGAGACGTCGGTCCGATCGAGGCGGACCGCCCGCTGCGCAGCCCGGATCGCCGCCGCAGGATCCGAGGCGATGAGGCCGTTCGCGCGGGTCGTGTAGGCGTTCACGGCGAGCTGCACGCCGATCGACGCCATCGACACCGCGACGAGCGCCAGCGCCGACGCCCGTCCGAGTGGGGCGCGCCGGTTCGCCGGTTCCGTGGCCGAGACCTCCGCCGGAGCGGCGGCCGCCAGGAGCGCGGCGAGGCCGAGCAACGCCACCGCGGTGACCGCAGGAAGGTTGTAGATCCAGTCGAGACTGGTGTGCACGGCCCACGCGACGACGCTACCAAGCGCGCCAGCGATCACAAGGACGTCGCCTTCGACCGTGTGCCGCCGCAGCGCCAGCCAGGCCGCCGCAGCGGCCCCGGCGGCCGCGAGCGCGAGGAGCGCGGCGCCCACGAGCCCGAGCTCGCCGAGCACCTGGAGCGGCAGGCTGTGCGGCTGGCGGATCGCCTCGTTCGTGCGCCGGCGCGCGAACCAGTCGATGCCGTAGCTCCCGGCCCCGATCCCGGCGACCGGGTGGTCGCTCCACTCGGCCAGCGCGACCCGCCACAGCTCGCGACGGTTGCCACCGCCGGAGGCGAACCGCGTGGTCGTGGTCTCATCGACGTGCAGGGTGCGGAAGTCCGAATCGGCCTGGCGCACGGTGCGGCTGATCGCCGGCCCGTAGACCGCCAGCGCGGCCACGAGCGCGACCAGGGCCGCGCCGCCGAGCACGCGCGCCCCGAGCAGGGGCACCCGCGGCCGCGTCGCCATCCAGCGCGCCGCCGCGAACCACGCGGCCCCGGCGACCACACTGGCCACGAGGAGCGCGACGATCGCCGCGCGAGCAGTCCCGACCGCGGGATCGGCGAACGGATGCGCGCGATCGTGCCCGAACACCGCGAGGGTCCACGGCGCCGAGGCGGCGGCGCCGAGGACGGCGACGGTGGTGGCGAGGAACCGCAGCGAACGGGCCGGCACGATCGCGAGGACGAACACCGCCGACACGGCCAGCGCCGGCACCACGGATCGCGACTGCGTGAGGACCATGACGCCGAGCAGGAGCGTCGCCGAGGCCAGCCCCGCAGCGGCGGCCCCGCGCCGCTCAACACGGCTGGCGAGCGCGATGCTCGGCCAGAACCCGATGACGGCGAGCCCGGCGACGCCGTTCACGTACCCGACGGGCGACTGCAGCCGCTTGAGCACGAACAGATGGGTCGGGTCGCCGAACGCGCCGGCGAGGAGCGTGAGCGCGAACGCTCCACCGACCGCGACACCGAGCAGCCCGATCGCGGCCCGGCGTGCGTGCGGCGTGCGCAGCGCGGCCAACGCAACGACCACGAACGCCAGGTAGCCCAGCGCCCGGTCCGCCTC
>JAVHXX010000012.1:0-3814 GCA_031119595.1 Patulibacter sp.
TGGCCCGGCCGGCCTCGAGGTTCACCGAGTTGACGATCGCGCGGCCCGGGATCTGATCGAGGGCCATCGAGATGACCTCCGGCTCCGTCGAGTCGATCTGGATCGGGGCGGCCTGCGTGAGCGAGACGCGCTTGGCGACCTCGCGCATCTGCTCGTCCTCGTCGGTGCGCTCGGTGAGCGCGACGCAGAGGTCGAGGACGTGGGCGCCGCCCTCGACCTGGTCGGTGGCGACCTGCAGGATGCCGTCGTAATCGTCGGCGAGGAGCATCTCCTTCGCCGCGCGCGAGCCCTGCGAGTTCACGCGCTCGCCGACCATCGTCGGCGCGGGCGTCTGCACGAGGTCGACCGAGTTGATCATCGACGAGACCTTCGGCGCGCGCTTCTTCGGGCGCGGCTTCGGCTTCAGGTCCTTGACGGCCTCGGCCATCGCCTTGATGTGCTCGGGCGTGGTGCCGCAGCAGCCGCCGACGATGCCGACGCCGAAGTCCTGCACGAACTCGCGCAGGGCGGGGGCGAGCTCCTCGGGGCTCTCGGGGAAGATGGTCTCGCCGTCGTCGCCCTGGATCGGCAGGCCGGCGTTCGGGATGCAGTGGATCGGCACCGCGGCGTTCTCGCCGAGGAAACGGATCGCATCGCGCATGTCGCCCGGGCCGGTCGAGCAGTTGAGGCCGATCACGTCGACGCGGAGCGCCTCGAGCGTGGTGAGGACCGTGTCGATGTCGGTGCCGAGGAGCATCTTGCCGCCGTTCGGCAGGAGCGACACGGACGTCTGGATCGGCTTGAAGACGTTCGCTTCCTTCATCGCCTCACGGGCGCCGAAGACGGCGGCCTTCACCTCGAGGATGTCCTGGGCGGTCTCGATGATGATGAGGTCGGCGCCGCCCTCCAGGAGCCCGGCGGACTGCTCGCGGAAGACCTCGACGAGCTCGCGGAGGCGGATCTTGCCGAGCGTGGGATCGTCGGAGGCGGGGAGGAAGCCCGTCGGTCCGATCGATCCGGCGACGAAGCGATCCTCACCGACGGCGCGGCGCGCGATGCGGCAGGCATCGACGTTGATCTCGCGGAGGTGGTCCTGCAGACCCCACTCCTCGAGCTTCAGTCGCGACGCCTGAAAGGTGTCGGTCTCGACGACCTCGGCTCCGGCCTCGACCATCGTGCGGTGGAGTCGCTCGATGATGTCCGGGCGGTTGAGCACGAGGACCTCGTGCGCGCGGCCGGGAAGCTTGTAGTCGTCCTCGAGGGAGAGGTCCCACGCTTCGAGCGTGGCGCCCATGCCACCGTCGAAGACGACGATGTGGTCGTTGACGGCGGCAAGAAAATCACGGCTCACGCCTTCGATGCTACCAACGCCCGGTCAACCTTGACACGGGCGTGTCAAGGTTGGTGACGGGGGCTCACTTCGTGATCGTGAAGTCGAGCGTGGCCGCGGTGGTCCCGTGCGTCTGGAGCGGGGCCACCGGGGCGAGCGCCAGGCGGTACTTCCCGGGAGCGAGGGTCTTCCCCGCGACCTTCCCGTTGAACGCGAAGCGGTTGGTGCCGGCGACGCCCTGGGGCGCGCCCGCGAGCCCGAGGGCCTTCCAGAACGTGCACCGCTTGACCTTGCCCTTGGCGCCCTTCGGCTTCTTGGCGACGCATGCCGTGCCCGAGCGGTAGCCGCTCGTCGACTTCGAGACGGAGAGCTCGACCTTCGCCGCGACCGACAGGACCCAGGTGATCGTGGAGCCCTGCCCCTTCTTCGCGGCCTTGCCCTTCACCACGGCGAAGCGCTTGCTGCTGAACGCGGCCTTCGACAGCGTCGCGATGCCGACGGCGGGCGGCGGGGTGAGCGACACCTGGGAGATCGTGAACGGGTAGCTCTTCGTGGCGACGTTGCCCGCGAGGTCGCGGACGGAGGCCGTCGCGACATGCGCTCCGGCGGTCGCGAAGGTGTGCGAGACCGTGGCGCCCGTGGCGGTGCCACCGTCGTCGAAGCTCCAGGTGATCGGCGACGTGCCCGTCCAGGTGTCGGAGGCGGTGGCGACGAAGGTCGGCTGACGGAGGAGGGCGTTGACCCCGTCGACCGAGGCCTGGGTCGTCGGCGGAGGGAAGCTCGGAGCGGGACCCGGGCCGACCGTGAGCGACGGAGCCGTGGCGTCGCCGAGGGCGGTCTGCACCTGCGCCGCCCCGGCGGAGCCGGTCAGGCGCAGCCACGCGGCGACCGTGTCGCCGGAGCCGGTACCCGCCGCAGCCACGGCCCCCACACCTGCGGGGTCGGCCTGCGACTGGTCGTCGAGCACCGTGGGGACGGAGAGCGCGGCGCCCGTGGTCGACAGGGTGGTGACGAAGATGCGGGGCCCCACGCCTGCCACGGCCTGCGTGCCGCCGCCGCCGGTCGGCGCCGCGGCGATGCTCGAGTACTGGTCGGTGGACGTGCCCGAGGAAGGGGTGTCGAGGGAGACGCTCGCGCCCCAGGTGCCGTCGGCGCCGCGGAATGCCCCGCTGGCGTGGGCCGAGAAGAGACTCGTCGAGCCGAACCAGAGTGCCGTTGCGGCGCCGGAGGCGTCCGAACTGATGCTTACCGATGAGAGTGACGGCGAGGTGATGCTCGTGGTCACGGCGTCGAGTTGGGTGGGCGTCGAGGTGAAGGGCTCGTCGGCGCGCTCGACCGCGAGCGTGGTGGTCTGCGTGGGGAAGCCGAACGCGCCGATCGTCCTCGTCCAGAAGAAGCTGGGGCGCGAGCCGGAGGCGCCGACGAGGTTCTTGGCGCCGTACGACGTCGACGAGCCGAGGGGTGGCGTTCCGCTCGACGTGTCGACGTCGGTGGCGACCATCCGCGGCGAACCCTGTCCCGTGGCGACCGACCAGCTCCGGACGCGGGTCGTCGACGTACCGGACGACTTCGCCGAAGCCGCGACCCACGCGGTCCCGGTCGGGCTCTGGATGGCGATGGCGGCGCTGGAGGCGGCCGCCGCCGTCGCCAGCGACGTGGCCGGCTGTACGGTCGTGTTGCCCGGGGCGATCGTGAGGAGGTCGGTTTCGGTGGGCAGGACCTGGGCGAGGTAGGCACGTCCGTCGTCGGCGACGGCCACAGCCGCATCCCCGGCGCTGCCGGCCAGGGCAGGCTGCACGGCGAAGGTCGCGGAGCCTGCGTCGCGGAGCGCGTACCGCGTGGACGCGCCGTCGGTCCAGGCGAGGATCGACCGCCCGGATGCGGAGGAGGCGAGCTTCGGCGCGGTGCCGGCCCCCAGGTCGACCGGGGAGGCGAACGCCTGGCCGGGCTGCTTCGTGGCGACGAAGACATCGCCGGCCTGCGTGTAGGCCACGGAGGCTGAGCCGTCGGCGGAGGCCGCGACGAGCGGCTGGCCGGTGGTCGTGCTGGGTGCCCCGACCGGGGTCGACGGCACGAAGGCAGCGGAGGCCGGTTGAGCCGTCGCAGCCGAGGCGGCCGCAGCGAAGAGGACGACGAGCGAGGCGGAACGCATGGCGTGCGGAGCGTATCGCGGGCCCGCCGTGTGTCCAGGCTGTGTTCGTGAGTGCGCGCGACGTCCGATGTGACACCCGGCGCGCGTGCCGCGCCGTGCCGTCACCATGGACGGCGCGGCGCGCACAGGCTCCATTCCGGGACACGCCGGGGTGGGGCCTGTGGGCGCCGCGCCACCCTGTGTCGTGACGCGAGTCACCTAGAGTCGAAGGCAACTCCCTCACGGGTTCGCCTGCTCGTGACGCATGAAGGGCATCTCTCCGGAGGTGCCCTTCGTCGTTTCCGGGTGTGCTCCGCGCGCCCCGAGTCGATCCGGGGCGGGCTGGACGGCGGGGCGCCCGGACGGGCCTGGAT
>JAVHXX010000012.1:3824-13313 GCA_031119595.1 Patulibacter sp.
GGCCTGGATGGGGTGGACGGGGTGAGCTCGTCGTGTAAACGGCATAAAGTCGGCCGAATTACATGACTATGCGCCGGCGGCGGGCGCCTCGGGGGTCGGGGCCAGCCGCCGGACGGAAGGAATCCCCCCATGTCGAACTCCGGCCACATCCACCTCGGCGGCTTCGTGATCGCCGGTGCCACCACGCACAGCCACGCGGCCTGGCGGCACCCGCGCACCGATCCGAACTTCCTCACGGGCGGCTACTACCAGCACCTCGGCCGCACCCTCGAGCGGGGTCTGTTCGACTTCCTCTTCCTCGCCGACAACTTCGCGATCCCGCGCCGCTACGGCAACGGCATCGACGAGGCGCTGCGTCGCGGCACGCAGAGCGCGGCGTCGCTCGATCCGCGCCTCGTGCTCGCCCTGATCGCGGGCGCCACCGAGCACCTCGGGCTGGTCGCCACCACCTCGGTGACCTACCACACGCCCTTCGACGTGGCACGGACCTACGCCTCCCTGGACCACCTCAGCGGCGGCCGCGCTGGCTGGAACGTCGTCACCTCGTTCGCGCAGGCCGAAGCCCAGAACCACGGCTTCGAGGACCACGTCGAGCACGAGCGCCGGTACGACCGCGCCGAGGAGTTCCTCGAGGTCGCCTACGGCCTCTGGGACAGCTGGGACGAGGACGCGCTCGTCCAGGACAAGGAGGGCGGGGTCTTCGCGGATCCGGACAAGATCCACACGCTCGACCACGAGGGCGAGTTCTTCTCGGCCCGTGGTCCGCTGCCGATCCCGCGGTCGCCGCAGCGGCGCCCGGTGATCTTCCAGGCCGGTAGCTCCTCGCGCGGCCGCGACTACGCCGCCCGCTGGGCCGAGGCGATCTTCGAGATCGACCCCACCAGCGCCGGCCGCAAGGCCTACTACGACGACGTGAAGTCGCGTGCGTCGAACTTCGGCCGCAATCCGGAGGACGTCAAGATCCTCCCGGCGTTCGTCACGTTCGTCGGCGAGACCGAAGCGATCGCGCGCGAGAAGCAGGAGCTCCACAACTCCCTCGCCGATCCGATCTCGGGGCTCATCACCCTCTCTAACCACACCGACCACGACTTCTCGCAATACCCGCTGGACGAGCCCGTCGGCCACATCCAGGTGCCGGGGATCCAGGGCATGGCCGAGCTGATCGGCCGCCTCTCCGGCAAGGACGGCCTCACGCTGCGCGACATCGGGCAGAAGTACGCCGAGGGCGTGCTCCTGCCGCAGTTCGTCGGTACCGCCGCCGACGTCGCCGACCAGATCGTCGAGGCCGTCGACAACGGGGAGGCCGACGGCTGGATGGTCTCGCAGGGCCACACGCCAGGCGGCTTCGAGGAGTTCGTGCAGCTCGTCGTGCCCGAGCTCCAGCGCCGTGGCCGCTACCGCACCGAGTACGACGGCACGACCCTCCGCGACAACCTCGGACTCGGTGCCCCGAAGGACGCGCCGGCGCCGCGGCTCGTGGCGTAGGCGCCGACGGTCGGCCGGCGTCCGACGGCGCCGGCCGCCGAGGTCACCAGACCGCGGGCTTCTGCAGGAGACCGTGACGACCGGGGCCGTCGGCGATCACCGTGATCTTGCCCTGGGTGAACCGTCCGTCGTAGACGACCACGAAGAGTCCGGTCGTCTTCGACGGCCGGACGGTGCGGACATCGCGCGGGGTGCGGATCGTGACCGTCCTGACGCCCGGCGCCACACCGCCGTAGATGACGGTCTCGCCGGGCAGGGTGCGGCGCTGGATCGTGGCGAGCGTCGGCTCGTCCGGGTTGATGTCCGGGAGCGTCGGCTGCTGCTGGAACCACACGGGATGGTCCCGGTCGAGTCGGCCGCTGCCCATCGTGCCGAAGCCGCTGAAGCCCACGGCGCCCGTCGAGGGGTCGACGGTGGCGAGCCGACCGTCGACGAGCTGACCGGGAAACGCCGGCACGCCGGGCTCGCGATTCGAGATCGACTGCACCGCCCAGTCTGCGCCGCCGTCGGGGTCGAGGGCCCTGGCGCGGACCGGCCGCTTGGCCGGGGCGTACGCCAGCCAGTCGCTGGTCTTGGTGTGGCCGTCCGCGAGCCGGTAGTGCACGCGGACCTCGGTGCCCGGCGCCGCGTAGGACGGCGGAAGCATCGCGAGCATGGCGCCGAGCGGCCCGACCAGCGCGCGCGTCCGCGCGTGGTCGCGGTGTCGTTCGACGACGGCGCTCACGGCACCCGGCACGACCGTCGCCAACACGATGCGGCTCAGGTGGGGCGTCCGCGAGAGCGGATCGTCGACGTACGGCACCGGGAAGGAGAGGAGATTGTTCATCGCCATGAAGCCCAGCCGTGCCGACCCGGTGGGGTGGATCGGTGCGCACCGGATCTGCCGTCCGGTCGGCTCTCCGACGCCGGCCGCCTTCCCGGCCGGGGCGTGGACCGTCGTGCCGACGAGCGGGCCGACCGTCGCGCACACCTCGTCCTGGGAGCCACCGGAGTGGGGGAACGGGATCGAGCGCGCGCGCCAGCTGTGGATCGCCCAGGCGGGGCCGCCGGCGGGGTCCGCGATCGTGGCCGAGACCTGATCCGTCCCCGCGATCTTGGTCGCGCCCGAGCCGTCGCCGAGCGAGGCCCGAACGGAGGCGAGGTCCTTCCATGGAGGGTCGACCCGCGGATGGATGGTGCGCCCGTAGCCGTCGATGAGGGATGCGGTTCCGCCGCGGACCGTGGTGCTCGTGCCGTCCGCGAGGGTCGCGTGGAGTCGCAGGGCGTTCGGGTCGACACGGCCGTCGAGGACCACGACGAACGCGCCGGTGCGGCGCGAGAACGGCACGGGTCGGTCGACGCCGTCGGCGCCTGCGAGGACGAGGCTCTCCACGGTGCGGTCGGCGAAGCCGCTCACGAACGTGCGCGCGGGCGTGAGGCGGTACGACGCCGCGGCACTCGGGACCATGCGGCGGATGTCGGCGACGAGCGGTCCCCCTGCCGTCGGCCAGCAGGCGATCGGGGTCGTCGTCTGTTGCTGCAGCGACGTGTCGGTGCCGCCCGTCGCAGGGTCGATCTCGAGTTTGGCCTGGATGCAGTGTGTGTCGGGCCGGCCGGGCACGGCGCCGCGGCCTTGGAGGTGCACGAACGTGCTCGCCGCACCGCTGAGGATCTCCCAGGGGGCGCCTCCGTCTGGATCGGGCGCCTCCGCGCTGCCGCTGTTCGACAGGCGCAGGGTCCTCGTGTGGCCGCTGTCGTCGGCGATCGACAGCTCGGGCCGGACCGTGTCCGGCAGGCCACGGAGGACCGAGAGGAACGCGCGGTCGCGGCCGATCGGGATCGGCGTCGGGACGCCGGACCGCACGAGATCCACGCGCGAGACCTGCGGCCCGGCGATGCCGACGACGAGCGTGCGGGGCGACATCGTCGTGCTCCCCGCAGCCGGGCGGGCCCCGACCTGCACGCCGGCGGCCGACGGCGCGGTGCCGCACGCGTCGGCGACGCCGAGGGGCAGCGCCCGGAACCTCCGGTCGAGACCGAGGATCCCGAAGACCCCGTCCTGCACCTGTCCGACGGCGGTGCAGGTCTCCCCGGTCGCCGAGCGGCTCACGCGGACGTCCCACGACGGCAGCCCGTCGGGGTCTCCGGCGTCGATCCCGGCCATGGTCACGGTCGAGGGGAGAGGACGGGCCTCGACGGGGATGTCGGCGCGGTTCGGTGCGGACACCGGGGCCGCGAGCCCGAAGAGATGCGTCGCCGCGGCAGCGACACCGGTGACGGAGAGGGCGGTCACGAGCACGATCACCGGCAGTCCCGGCAGCCGGAATCGCCGCCGGGAGAGGCCCGCGCGCTCGCGTGACTCGTCGGCGAGCGTCGCGCGCTCGAGCTCGTCGCCGAGCGCCTCGAGGATGCGGAGGGTCGGTCGGTCGGTCATCGCTCGGCCTGCAGGACGGGGTTGACGGCGGCGGCCTTCGAGAGCGCGGTGAGCCCGCGGGAGACGCGCGCCCGGACCGTCTGCTCGCTCACGCCGAGCAGGCCGGCGATCTCGTCGTAGGGACGTTCCTCGACGATCCGCAGTTGGAGGGCGCGGCGGTGGTCGGCGGAGAGACGCTCGAGCTCGGCCGTCATCGCTGCTCGCAGTTCCGGCAGTCCGGCGCGCTCGTCGATCGCGGCGAGGTCGTCCTCGTGCGCGGGCGGGGTCTGGATCTGCAGGCGCTCGCGGGCCTCACGTTCGACGCGACCCTTGCGGTGGTACCGGCCGATCTGCCGGCGGGCGATGGTGAAGAGCCAGGCGCGGCGCACCTCCGGGACCGCGCTCTGGAGTTGCCCGCGGGACCGCCACGCCTGCGCGAACGTCTCCGCGGTCAGGTCGAGCGCGAGCTCGGGATCCAGGGTGCGGCGGGCGTGGAAGACGAGCACGGCTTCGGCCTCCTTCTCGTACCAAGCGACGAACTCGTGCGACTGCATGACGGAGGTGAAGTGCCGCGCCGAGGAAACCTGTGACGCATCGGTGCGTGTCGAAGCGAAGCGGGGCGCCGATCGTACGGGGACGGCCGCGCCGTAGGATCGGTCGCCGTGGACCTCGCCGCTCGCCCCACCGCCATGGACATCGCCGACGCCGGGCTGCGGCTCGGCCCCGTGGTGCGCAAGACGCCCCTCGAGATCAGCGAGCGCCTCACCGAGGAGCTCGGCTACCTCGTGGTCCTCAAGCGCGAGGACACCCAGCTCTGCCGGTCGTACAAGGTCCGCGGCGCCTACGCCCTGATCTCCTCGCTCCCGCCGGAGGAGCGCAGTCGTGGCGTCGTCTGCGCGAGCGCCGGCAACCACGGGCAGGGGCTCGCCTACGCCTGCCGCCAGCTCGAGATCCGCGGCCGGGTCTTCCTGCCCACGAACACGCCGCGCCAGAAGCGCGAGCGCATCGAGGCGATCGGCGCCGAGTGGATCGAGACCGTGATCACGGGCAGCTCCTACGACGAGGCGAGTGCTGCGGCCCACGCGGACTCGGTCAACACCGGCGCCGTCTACGTCGAGCCGTTCGACGACGCGCGCACGATCGCGGGCCAGGGCACGGTCGGCGTCGAACTCCTCGACCAGCTCGTCGTGCCGCTCGACACGGCGGTGCTCCCGATCGGCGGCGGTGGCCTCGCGGCCGGCGTCGCGACCTGGCTGCGGCAGCATTCTCCGGACACCTACATCGTCGGCGCCGAGCCGGCGGGCGCGGCGAGCATGCAGGCCGCCCGCGACGCGGGTGCGCCGGTGCGCCTCCCGCACGTCGACACGTTCGTCGACGGTGCCGCCGTCGGCCGTGTCGGCGACCTCACCTTCCCGATCGTCCGCGACCTGGTCGACGAGATCGTCGCCGTGCCCGAGGGCGCAGTGTGCACCGAGATGCTCGCGCTCTACCAGACGGAGGGCATCATCGCCGAGCCTGCCGGCGCGCTGGCGATCGCCGCGCTCCGCGGACCGCTGAAGCGCACGCCCCGTGGGGCCACGGCCTGCATCGTCTCCGGCGGGAACAACGACGTCTCCCGGTACGCCGAGGTCGTCGAGCGCTCCCTGATCCACGAGGGGTTGCGGCACTACTTCCTCGTCACGTTCTCGCAGGAGCCCGGCGCCCTCCGCGGCTTCCTCGACGCGGTCCTCGTCCACGGCGAGGACATCATCGCCTTCGAGTACGTGAAGAAGAACAACCGCGAGACCGGACCGGCACTCGTCGGCATCGAGCTCGAGCGGGCCGCCGACCTCGACGGTCTCCTCGAGCGGTTCTCCACGAGCGGCCTGCACATCGAGCAGGTCCCGCCGGGCTCGCCGTTGTTCTCGTTCCTGCTCTGATCGTGGCCACGCACGGGCGCGCGGGAGGCGTCCCGGTGCGCGCCGGTGCGCTTCGCCCGCCCGTGCCGATCCGCGTCCGACCGGGGTCGTCCTAGGCTCACGTCCGTGAGCTCCTCCGCCGCTGCCGACCATCCCGCCTCGGCACCGACGAAGGGCGTCACCGGGCTCGCGATCATCGCCGCGCTCGGCGGCCTGCTCTTCGGCTTCGACTCGTCCGTGATCAACGGCGCGACCGGCGCGATCAAGTCGACGTTCGACCCCGGGAGCTTCCTGCAGGGCACCGCCGTCGCCTCGGCGCTGCTCGGCTCGGCGGTCGGCGCGTGGTTCGCCGGAGGCATCGCCGACCGCTTCGGTCGCCCGCCGACCATGGTGGTGACCGCCTTCCTGTTCGCGATCTCCGCGATCGGTTCGGCGGTGTCGTTCTCGATCTGGGACCTCATCGTGTGGCGCGTGATCGGCGGCATCGCGATCGGCTCCGCATCGGTGATCGCCCCCGCGTACATCGGCGAGATCAGTCCGGCCCGGCTGCGGGGGCGGCTCGGCTCGCTGCAGCAGCTCGCGATCGTGCTCGGGATCTTCGTCGCGCTCCTCTCGGACTACGAGCTCGCCCACCTCGCCGGCGGCGCCGACCACGAACTCGCCCTCGGCATCGACGCGTGGCGGTGGATGTTCCTCGTGGGCATCATCCCGGCGACGCTGTACGGCGCGCTCGCGCTCCGGCTGCCCGAATCGCCACGGCATCTCGTCGTGGCGGGCAAACGCGAGGAGGCCGAGGCGCAGCTGCGCAAGTACGTCGGTGGCGACGTCGACCACCGCCTCGACGAGATCCAGCGCACGGTGGAGACGGAGCGCAAGACGACGTTCTCGGATCTCCTCGGCGGGCGGTTCGGCTTCCTGCCGATCGTCTGGGTCGGGATCGCGGTGTCCGTGTTCCAGCAGTTCGTCGGGATCAACGTGATCTTCTACTACTCGACCCAGCTCTGGTCCTCCGTCGGGTTCTCCGAATCCGACTCCCTGCTCATCGGCGTGATCACGTCGGTCACGAACATCGTCACCACGATCGTGGGCATCGCCGTCATCGACCGCATCGGACGTCGTCGGCTCCTGATGATCGGGTCGACCGGCATGACGATCGCCCTCGCCGCGATGGCGATCATGTTCGCCGGGGCGGTCGTCCACGGCGATGCCGTCTCGCTCGAGGGCTGGCGCGGCACGGTGGCGCTGGTCGCCGCGAACGTGTTCGTGTTCTCGTTCGGCTGCTCGTGGGGACCCGCCGTCTGGGTGCTCCTCGGCGAGATGTTCCCGAACCGCATCCGCACGTACGCGCTCGCGGTCGCCGCTGCGGCGCAGTGGATCGCGAACTTCGCCGTCACGCAGACCTTCCCGGTGCTCTCGGACCTCGGGCTGCAGTTCGCCTACGGGCTCTATGCGATCTTCGCGCTGCTCTCCGGGCTGTTCGTGTGGAAGGCCCTCCAGGAGACCAACGGGCGCGAGCTCGAGGACATGGGCGACGGCGCCGTCGTCACGGTCGCGGGCTCCGGTACTGCTGCGCCCGCCCGCTAACTGGCCAGAAACCCTTCATGAACCGAACGGCGGTTCTGTAACCTGCCGGGCATGAGTGCATCGCAGGCGGCCGGGGGGCCGGCGCAGAGCGACTTCGACGTCGACTACGTCGTGATCGGATCGGGCTTCGGCGGGAGCGTCAGCGCGCTGCGGCTCACCGAGAAGGGCTACTCGGTCGCGATCCTCGAGCAGGGGCGGAGGTTCGAGGACTCGGACCTGCCGAAGAGCAGCTTCGACCTCAAGAAGTACTACTGGAACCCCAGGCTCGGGCTCCGCGGCATCTGGAAGCTCACGGCCTTCAAGGACGTCTTCATCATGAGCGGCACGAGCGTCGGCGGGGGCAGCAACGTCTACGCCATGACGCTCTACACGCCCCCGGACCGCTTCTTCGAGGATCCGCAGTGGGCCGGCATGGCCGACTGGAAGTCGACCCTTGCGCCGCACTTCGAGACCGCCCAGCGGATGCTCGGCGTCACCGACGTGCGCCGTGACGACAAGGCCGACCAGTGGCTCAAGGAATACGCGCAGGAGCTCGGGGTCGAGCACACCTACCGCAAGACCCGTGTGGGCGCCTACCTCGACACGCCCGGCAAGACCGTCTCCGACCCGTACTTCGGCGGCGAAGGTCCGGATCGCACCGGCTGCATCCAGTGCGGGCGCTGCATGATCGGCTGCCCGGTCGGATCGAAGAACACCCTCTTGAAGAACTACCTGTGGTTCGCGGAGAAGCGCGGCGCCACGATCAACGCCGACCGCACCGTCGTCGACATCCGCCCGATCGACGGCGACCGCGGCGCCACCGGCTGGTACGTCGAGCACGAGGCGACGGGTCGCCGCGGCGGCGTCGACCGGCGCGTGATCCGAGCCCGTGGCGTGGTCGTCTCGGGTGGAGCGCTCGGCAGCAACACGCTCCTGCAGCGGGCACGGCTCCAGGGCAGCCTGCCGCACATCTCGCCGCGCCTCGGCGACCTCGTCCGCACGAACAGTGAGTCGATCCTCGCGGTGACCGTGGCCCCGGAATACGCGGCCGGCATCGGCACGCGGGTGGCGATCAGCTCGTCGATCTACCCCGATCCCGACACCCACATCGAGACGTGCGTGTTCGGGAAGGCCGGCGACACGAACCGGTACATGATGGCCCTGCTCACCGGCGACGGCACCCGCGTGACCCGCCCGCTCAAGGCCATCGGGCAGATCCTGCGCCACCCCGGGAACTGGTTCAAGTTGTTCTTCTCGAAGAACTGGTCGAGCCGCACGATCGTCGTGCTCGTCATGCAGTCCCTCGACAACTCCCTCAAGCTCAAGGCGAAGCCGAAGCGCGGTGGCGGCGTGAAGCTCCAGACCCAGCAGTCCGGCAAGCCGAACCCCACCTACATCGCCGCCGGCAACAAGTTCGCCGAGTGGCTCGCCGCGAAGACCGACGGGATCGCCGGCAGCGGCGTGCTCGAGGCCATGGCGAACATCCCCACCACGGCGCACTTCCTCGGCGGCGTGCCGATCGGCCCGTCGGCCGAGCAGGGCGTCGTCGACGGCGACCTCAAGGTCTACGGCTACGAGAACCTCATGGTCGTCGACGGTGCGGCGATGCCCGCGAACGTCGGCGTGAACCCCTCGCTCACGATCACCGCGCTCGCCGAGCACGCCATGGCCGCGGTCCCGCCGGCCGACGGCAAGGCCGGGGACGTCGCCCACATCGGCACGGCACCGATCGCGGGTCAGACCGCCGTCGCCGAGCCGCTGCCGCTGTTCCAGGCGTCGATCGGCACGCCGCACTGAGCGGGCAACGGGTCCGGCCGCAGGTGGCTGCCGAGCCCTTCGCCAGCCGTCCCTCATCACGCTCGCCCGGGCTGCGTTCGCCCGCCGCTTGGGGTAGAACGTTCGGCAAGTCGTCCCGGAACGCCGTGGGCCCCGCATTGCGGGGCCCACGTGTTCCACGGAAAGCCCCGAGAGGCGGTTTCAACCAGGAGGCGTAGGCGCTGGGGTTACGCGGGGTGCCGCTCCCGAAGCCCGTGAGCTTGCGGCCGAGCAGGACCTCACCCGTCTCGTCCCGCAGGAGGAAGCACAACGTCAGCACCGGCACCGCCATCCGCGGATCCTGGCAGGTGCCCCCGGGTCACCGCGGTCCCGGGC
>JAVHXX010000012.1:13323-22275 GCA_031119595.1 Patulibacter sp.
ACGGAAAGCCCCGAGAGGCGTTGGAAAGCTGGTGCGCTAGGCGCTGGTGTTCCGTGGGGTGCGGCTGCGGAAGCCGGTGAGCGGCCGGTCGACGCCATAGGCCTCTTCGTACGGCGTCGGGCCACCGTACGCCTCGTCCGGGATCCCGGCGGGGCCGCGGGGGATGTAGGCAGCCGTCGCCGCCCACGCGCCCTGGTGCTGGACGGCCGTCGAACCCCAGGTCTGGGGACCGCGGTCCATGAAGCGCGGCGGTCGCTGGAACGGTTCACCGCTGTCGCCGCCGGCGAAGCCTGGCGGGGCGACGCTCGTCTGGCGGTTGGAACCCACGGGACCGTTCTTCATGGCCCCGCATTCGGCCGGTTTTCCAGGGACTTGAGGAACCGGAGACGTGGCTCCCGCCACCGCTTTTCGCACCGTTTTCGGGTCAGACCACGCACCGCATCTCGGATGCGCCGACGAGCGGGTGAGGTCAAGGGTGCCGCAGCGGACCGACCGGTAATGTCGAGGGGGATGAGCCGCCCTGATGCTCGCCGCCTGGGCATCGTCAATACCGGCGGCACGATTGGTGGAGCCTCGCGTGACGGGGTGGTCCGCACGGAGAACCGCGGCACCCGCGAACTGGCCGCCTGGGCCGCCGGTTCGTCCTTCGAGGTGACCAAGGTCGTGGCCCCGTTCGAGCGGATGAGCGAGAACTTCCTCCCGTCCGACTGGCACACGATCGCGAGTTGCATCCACGAGCTCGCCGCCGAGGTCGACGCGGTCCTCGTGCTCCACGGCACGGACACCATGGCCTACACCGCTGCGGCGTGTTCGTTCATGCTGGCCGACCTCGACGCGCCGGTCGTGTTCACCGGTTCGAACCGCGGCTACGACGACCTCGGCTCCGACGGTCCCACCAACGTGAAGGCGGCGATCGCTGCCCTCGACCGTCTCGAACGGGGCGTCTACGTCGTGTTCGCCGGCCGCCACCAGGTGAGCGCGGCGATCCACGTCGGCACGCGCGTGCGCAAGGTCCAGGCCGGCGGCTCGGCCTACGCCACCATCGGCAGCCAGCCGATCGGCTCGGTCTCGATCCGCGGCCTCGTCGCGATCGACCGTCCGATCGGTCTGCCCAAGCTGCCGGAGATCGTCACCGTGCCCCGCGTCGATCCCGCCGAGGTCGTCTTCGCCTACTCGTATCCGGGGCTCGACTACGACTTCTTGCGGCGAGGCATCGCCTCGAGCCCGGATGTCGGCGGCGTGGTCGTGGTGATGTACCCGTCGGCCACGGTGTCCGTCACCCCCGGCCGCCATTCGGCGCCGGAGTTCGTGGCGTGGTGCCGTGAGCAGGGTCTGCCGGTCGTCGCGTGCAACACGATGCCGCCGCTCTACGAGTTCGAGGACTACGAGTCCACCCGGATCCTCAAGCAGGCCGGGGCGTCCGTGCGGACCAACATCCTTCCCGAGACCGCCGGCGTGAAGCTGGCGTGGGCTGCCGGCCTCGCCCGCGACACCCCGGGCATCGACGCGCTCGATGTCTTCGGCGAGCAGGTCTTCGGCGAGTTCTCCGCGGTGCAGCCGGCGCTCGGCCAGATGTAGCGAGCCACGGAAACGCCGTGGGCCCCGCCGAGACGCATCTCGACGGGGCCCACGGTGCGTTCCGAGGTGGCGGCCGGAGCCGCCACCGTCAACGGAGGAGCGCTACTTGATGAAGAGCATCTCGCTGTAGCGCGGGAGCGGCCAGAGGTCGTCGGCGACGATGCTCTCGAGCTTGTCGGCGATCTCACGGACGGCGTTGAACGCCGGGATGACCGTGTCGTGGAGGTACTCGGCGTGCTTCTGCGGCTCGTCGAGGTGCGGGTGGATCGCGTTGACCGAGTCGAGCTTGCCGAGGCGGTCGTTGAGCTCCTCGACGAGCGTCTGCACCGGACCGGCGAGCGACGTGACGCCCGAGTCCGCGATGAGCGAGAGGTGCTTGAGCGCGGCCGGGAGGATCGACGTGCGGCCGATGAGCGCGCTCGTCTCCGCCTCGATGTTGATCAGCGACGCGTACTGCTCCAGGAGGATCTCGTAGCGGGCCTCGAGCTCGCGGTGGCTGAGGACGCCGAACTTCTCGAAGACCTCGACGGTCGAGTCCTTGATCAGCGCGGGCAGCGCCTCCGGCGTGCTCTTGTTGTTCGCGAGACCACGCTTCTCGGCCTCGATCGGCCATTCGTCGGAGTAACCGTCGCCGCCGAAGACGATCTCGCCGTCCTCGTCCCAGACCTTCTTGACGATCGCGATGACGGCGTCGTCGTGGGTCGTGCCGGCCGAGATGGCCGACTCGAGCTCGCCGGCGAGCGTCTCGACGGCCTCGGCGATGATCGTGTTGATCACGGTGTTGACGAGGCCGATCGACTGGCCCGAGCCCGGCGCGCGGAACTCGAACTTGTTGCCGGTGAACGCGAACGGCGAGGTGCGGTTGCGGTCGCCGCCGTCGAGGGCGAGCGGCGGGAGCACCGGGGTGCCGAGGCCGAGGAAGCCACGGTCGCCCTCGTCGGCCTTGTTGCCCGAGGCGACGGCCTTGAAGGCGGTCTCGAGCTCGGAGCCGAGGAAGATCGAGATGATCGCCGGCGGGGCCTCGTTGGCGCCGAGGCGGTGATCCTGACCGGCCGAGGCGACGGTCGCGCGGAGCAGCTCCTGGTGCTTCTTGACGCCCTTGATGACGGCGGAGCAGAAGAACAGGAACCGCAGGTTCTCGCTCGGACGCGTGCCGGGGGAGAGGAGGTTCTCGCCCGTGTCGGTGCCGAACGACCAGTTGTTGTGCTTGCCCGAACCGTTGACGCCGGCGAACGGCTTCTCGTGCAGGAGGCAGACGAGGCCGTAGTTGCGGGCCGTCTTGGAGAGCACCTGCATCGTGAGGTGCTGGTGGTCGACGCCGATGTTCGAGTTCTCGTAGATCGGGGCGATCTCGTACTGCGCCGGCGCGACCTCGTTGTGGCGGGTCTTGATCGGCACGCCGAGCTTCGCGAGCTCGTGCTCGGCCTCCATCATGAACGCGAGCACGCGCTCCGGGATCGAGCCGAAGTAGTGGTCGTCGAGCTCCTGGCCCTTCGGCGGCTTGGCGCCGAACAGGGTGCGGCCGGTGAGCATGAGGTCGGGGCGCTCGAAGTAGTACTGCTCGTCGATGAGGAAGTACTCCTGCTCCGGGCCGACCGAGGAGAAGACGCGCTTGACGTCGTCCTGATCGAAGAGCGTGAGGGCGTGGACGGCAGCCTTGGAGACGGCGTCCATGGAGCGCAGCAGCGGGATCTTCGAGTCGAGCGCCTCACCCGTGAAGGAGACGAACGCCGTCGGGATGCAGAGGGTCGCGCCGTTCGGGTTGTCGAGGATGAACGCCGGCGAGGTCGGGTCCCAGGCGGTGTAGCCGCGGGCTTCGAACGTGGAGCGGATGCCGCCGTTCGGGAAGGAGGAGGCGTCGGGCTCGGCCTGGATGAGCTCCTTGCCGGAGAACTCGGCGACGGCCCCGCCGGAGCCGGTCGGACCGAAGAACGAGTCGTGCTTCTCGGCGGTGGAGCCGGTCAGCGGCTGGAACCAGTGGGTGTAGTGCGAGGCACCCTTCTCGAGGGCCCACTCCTTCAGCGCGAGGGCGACCGAGTCGGCGAGCGGCGGGTCGAGGGCCTCGCCCTTCGCGAGCTTGTCCTGGAGCTCCTTGAAGACCGACTTCGGGAGGCGCTGACGCTGGACGTCGACGCTGAAGACGTTGCTGCCGAAGATCTGGCTGCTCGGCGACGTGAGGTCGAACGGCTCGATCGCGCTGCCGTTGGCGCTCCACTGAGCAGCGGTCACGTTGTGCTGACGGAGATGGGGCATGATGGGTTTGCGCCCTTCCTTGGTCTGGTTTCGCGGCTTGCACCGGTACTGCGGGGGTGGCCACCCGAGGGCTGTCAGGCCCCCGTTTCCGGGCCGACCGTCAACCTATCCCGCGGGGAGAGTCCGGGGTGTTGTCCACATGGACAAACCCTGGCGCCCAGGCTTGTCCAGGTGGCAGGCAGTCCGTCTCACACGCGCGGGGAGGGGATGCCCGAGGTCCGGCACGACAAGCGGAGGACGCACTCGGATTCCGTCCTGGCGTGTTACGGCCCGGTTTCGCGCAGACGCCGGTGCGCCTTGAACGAGGACGGGTCGGAGCGCTCGCCGCGAGGGCCGACGTGTGTCGCACAAGTTTGGCCAAGTGGACAAAAGCGACGGGTCGCCCAGCGTGGACCATGCCGGGGCGGGTCGCCGATCCGCCCCTGCATTCCTGCAGCCCCATCCAGGAGGAATTGTGAAGCCATCCACCCTGCGTCGCGCGACAGCCTTGTCGCCGCTGATGCTCCTACTGATGCCAGCGATGGCATTTGCCCAGTCCGACACGCCGGTCAACGCCGCCGACGTCCAGACCGACCTCAACTGGGTCTGGGTCATGGTCGCCGCGATGCTCGTCGTCTGGATGCAGGCCGGGTTCGCGTTCCTCGAGATCGGCTTCGCCCGCGGCAAGAACGTCGGCACGATCGTCGCGAAGATCCTCGTGAACTTCTCGATCTGTGCGGTCGTCTGGTGGGCGGTCGGCTTCGCCTTCGCCTTCGGTGGCGGTCCCGCGCACTCCTTCTGGGGCGACTCGGGCTTCTTCCTGACCCAGGGCAACACCATCAACTCCACCTCGCTCGTCCCGGGTGAGGTCAACGGTGGGACCTACACGTTCTTCTTCTTCCAGTTCGCGTTCGCAGCGGTCTCGCTCGCGATCGTCTGGGGGTCGACCCTCGAGCGCATCAAGTTCATCGTCTACCCGATCTACGCGGTCGTGTTCTCGGCGATCATCTACCCGTTCGTCGCCCACGCCCTGTTCGCCGGCAACCTGACGCCCTTCGGCTACGGCGTCCAGGACTTCGCCGGTTCCTCGGTGGTCCACCTCTGTGGTGCCGTCGGCGCCCTCGCCGCCGTGCTGGTCCTCGGGCCGCGGCGCGGCAAGTTCGGTCCCGACGGCAAGCCGCGGGCCATCCCCGGCCACAACATGCCGCTCTTCGGCCTCGCCGTCCTGATCCTCTGGCTCGGCTGGTTCGGCTTCAACCCGGGCTCCACGCTCAACGCGGTCGGCTCGTCGTTCGCGCAGGTCGCGGTCGTCACGAACCTCGCGGCCGGTGCCGGCGTGCTCGGCGCGACGCTCACCGTCCTGCTGGTCCTGAAGACCCTCGACGTCGGCATGATCGGCAACGGCGCCATCGCCGGCCTCGTCGCCATCACCGCCCCGTCGGGCTACGTCTCGCCGCTGGGCGGCGTGATCATCGGCTTCGTCGCCGGCGTCATCGTCGTCTTCTCGGTGGTCCTCATCGAGAAGAAGATCGACGACCCGGTCGGTGTGCTCTCCGCACACGGCGTCGCCGGCATCTGGGGCACCCTCGCGTGTGGTCTCTTCACCACGAAGGACCTCGCCCTCGACAACCAGAAGGCAGGCCTCTTCTACGGCGGCGGCCTCACCCAGCTGGCGGTCCAGGCGGTCGCGGTCCTCGCGGTCATCGCGTTCGTGTTCATCGTCTCGTACATCGTGTTCAAGCTGGTCGACGTCACGATCGGCATGCGCGTGAGCGCGGAGGAGGAAGAGGCTGGCCTCGACATCTCCGAGCACGGCATGTACGGGTACCCCGAGCAGTTCATCCCGGAGGCGGAGCTCACGGGCTACAACCTCAGCCCGGTGCTCACGAGCGCCTCCGCTGTGGCCGCGTCCAGCAGCCCGCAGGAGGCCTAGAGCCATGAAGATGATCACGGCGTACATCCGCCACGACGCGTTCGAGCCGATCCGTGCGGAGCTGCTCGAGCTCGGCTTCCCGAGCATGTCGATCATCGACGTCAAGGGATCCGGTCGGCAGAAGGGCGTCACGGAGCAGTACCGCGGCGCCTCGGTGACGAACTACCTTCGCCCGAAGCTCAAGATCGAATGTGCGGTCGCTGACGGGGATGTGCAGGCAATCGTCGACACCATCCTCAAGCACGCCCGCACTGGCAACGTCGGAGACGGAAAGATCTTCGTCAGCCCGGTCGAACAGACCTACCGGATCCGCACTGGCGAATCCGGTGAGGAGACGCTCCAGGCTCACCCCGACGCCGCAGAGTCGGTGAACGGGTAAGTCAGGGGCTGATGGGGCAGATCACGGGTCCGCCGGCCTTCGTGCCGGCGGACCCGCTGTCCCCGATCTGTTCGACCGGGGCGACGGCCTTCCGAGGGCGTCGCTCCATACGTACAAACGAACGACGGCATGTTTGTCCATCTGGACAACAGCCGTTTTCGTCGTTTTGGGAGGGTTTCCCGGTTCTTCCCGCTCTCTGAGGAAACCCCATCGTGCATACCTCTCCGCCGTTCGCCGCCAGCGGCGCGGTCGACACCTTCTTCGTGCTCTTCGCCGCGGTGCTCGTGCTGTTCATGCAGCCCGGGTTCCTGCTGCTCGAGGTCGGGTTCTCGCGGGCGAAGAACGCCGGCACGGTCGTCGCGAAGATCCTCGTGAACTTCTCGATCGCGGTCCTCGGTTTCTGGGCCGTCGGCTTCGCGATCGCGTTCGGCTCCGACCACGGCGGCCTCTTCGGCGGCTCCGGGTTCTTCCTCTCGCACTACGGCAACCCGGCGACGGCGTTCCCGTCGCTCGCCGGCTCCGACGCGGCGATCGAGGCGAAGTTCCTGTTCCAGTTCTCGTTCGCGGCGGTCGCGCTCGCGATCGTCTGGGGGCCGACCCTCGAACGCATCAAGTTTGGGGTCTACGTCCTCTTCGGGCTCGTCTTCGCGACGGTCATCTACCCGCTGGGCGCGCACTGGATCTTCGGCGGTGGGTTCCTGCAGACCGGCCATTGGCTCGGCACGGGCATCGTCGGCATGCAGGACTTCGCCGGGTCGACGGTCGTCGGGGTCGTGCCTGCCGTCGCGGGTCTGACGGCCCTGATGATCCTCGGCGCACGCTCCGGCAAATACCTCACGGACGGCGCCCCGCGCGCGATCCCGGGCCACAACATGCCGCTCTTCGGGCTCGGCGTGACCGTCCTCATGATCGGCTGGGTCGGCTTCAACGGCGGCAGCGCGCTCTCGGCCGGCAACGGCCGCGCCGCGCAGATCGTGCTCATCACGATGCTCGCGGGCGGGGCGGGTACCCTCGGCGCCGTCGTCACCGCGCAGCTCAAGACGCAGACGATCGACATCGGCATGGCCGGCAACGGCATGATCGCCGGGCTCGTCGCCATCACTGCGCCGTCGGGCTACATCGACGCGTGGGCGGCCCCGATCATCGGCCTGGTCGCCGGCATCATCGTGCCGCTCGCCGTCTACGCGATCGACCGTCGCATCGACGACCCGGTCGGCGCGCTGAGCGCCCACGGTGTGTGCGGCGCCTGGGGCACGATCTCGTGCGGCATCTTCACCGCGCCACACCTCGCGGTCTACAACAAGGTCGGCGACCCGCACGGCGGCCTCTGGTACCACGCCTCCGTGGCACAGCTCGTCTCGCAGGTCGTCGGCGTCGTGATCGTGGCGGTGTTCGTGTTCGTGGTCAGCTACGCGGCGTTCAAGGTCATCGACCTCGTCTACGGGCTGCGCGTGGCGCTCCACCACGAGCACGCCGGTCTCGACATCTCCGAGCACGGCATGTACGGGTATCCGGAGCAATTCATCCCGGAAGCCGAGCTCGTCGGATACGGTTCGACCCCTGCGCTCGCCGGTCTCGGCGTCGCGCCGGGCCCGACCTTCGATTCCCAGGATTTCCAGCCATGAAGATGGTGACCGCCTACGTCCGTTACGAAGCCTTCGAGCCGATTCGTCAGCAGCTGCTCGACAGCGGCCTGCCGAGTCTGTCGGTGACCGAGGTCAAGGGCTCCGGTCGGCAGAAGGGCGTCACCGAGCAGTACCGCGGGGCGAAGGTCACGAACTACCTCCGCCCGAAGCTGAAGATCGAGTGCGCCGTCGAGGACGGGGACGTGCAGACGGTCCTCGACGCGATCCTCCAGAACGCCACCACCGGCAACGTCGGCGACGGGAAGATCTTCGTCAGCCCGATCGAGCAGGTCATCCGGATCCGCACCGGCGAGATCGGCGAGGTCACCCTCCAGGCGCACTCCGCCTAGGAGCGCACGCCGCCGCTGACGACCTCGGCGGTCGACCCGGCGCGGCCCGGAGTCACGCGCAGCTGCGCGGGGATCCGCTCGGCGAGCGCGGCCACGTGGCTCACCAGGCCGATGCTGCGCCCTGCGGCACGCAGCTCGTCGAGCACGCTGAGGACCTCCTCGAGGGTGTCCGGATCGAGCGAGCCGAAGCCCTCGTCGACGAGGAGGGTGTCGAGGGGGCGGCCGCCGGCCTCGTTCGTGACGACCTCGGCGAGGCCGAGCGCGAGTGCGAGCGACGCGTAGAACGCTTCGCCGCCGGACAGCGTGGCGGTGTCACGCTCCTCGCCCGTCCACCCGTCGCGGACCCGGAGTCCGAGGCCGGCCTGGCCGTTGCCGTGGCGGTCGTCGTGGTGGAGCAGTTCGAACCGGCCGCTCGACATCCGCAGCAGGTGGCCGGTGGCGGCCGCGGCGACCTCTTCGAGGCGCGCCGCGAGGACGTACGTCGCGAGGGAGATCTTGCGGAGGTTGTCTCCGCCGCCGCGGATGGTCTGGTCGAGGCGGATGAGGCGCTCGGCCGCATCGGCGGCGGGGCCGAGGGCGCGGAGCGCGCTCGCGAGCGTGGTCTCGGCGGTCTCGACGGCGGCCTGCTGCGCCCGGGCGATGCGTAGTGCGCCGGCGGCCTCGGTCGCGGCCTCGCCGGCCGTCTGCTTCGCGGCGAGCCGCTGCTCGGCGCGCGCGCCCGCGTCGGCAGGTTCACCCTCGGCGAGGGCATCGGCGGCGACGAGTTCGGCGAGGCCGGCAGCGGCCCGGTCGTACTCGGCCTGCGCCGCGCGGTACTGGCCGAGGAGCGCGGCCGCGGCCTCGAGCGTATGGGCG
>JAVHXX010000431.1 GCA_031119595.1 Patulibacter sp.
GTCCTGAGCGGCGTGGACCGCTGCACGAGCGCGATGCCGTCGGGGTTGTCCGGGCCGACCGGCAGCTGCGCCGTCTCGGTCATGTGGACGGTGTTCGCCGCCCCGTCGACGTCGAGGTCGAGGCGTGCCACGAGGAAGTGCTGGTGGATCGGTGCGTACGTGTGGTCGTCGACGACGGTCCCGTACGGCGGTGCCTGCTCACCGAAGCCGGTGGTCACCATGATCCCCGTGGCGCGGACCTCGCACTCGATGTTGCCGTCCTCGTAGAACCGCCAGTAGGTGATGTACTCGTAGTTCGCGACGGTCGCATGGAACGACACCACCATCCGCCGCATCCGGCGGATCTCGGTTCCGGCGTGCTCGTCGACGTGCTTCCAGAGCACGCCGGCGTCCTCCTCGTGGAGGCAGATCGCCTGCTCGATCGTGGTCGGGTTCCCGAGGGCGTCGTGCAGGACGGCGTCGAGGTAGCGGATCTCCCCCAGGCAGTCGCAGCCGAGCGTGAGGGAGGTCGTCATGAACCCGAGGCCCCACTCGCCGATGTCGAACGCCGTACGGCGCGCGTGCGTCGGCGTCGGGTCGCGGTAGGGCACGATCATCTCGGCGAAGCTCATGCGGTGCGCGATCGGCCGGCGGCGGCCGGCGTCGTCGTACGCCACCGTGTGGAGCACGAGGCCCTCGCGGTGGTTGAACCCGATCCGCATCGACCAGTTCTGCCAGGTGAGCAGGTTGCCGTCGACCGTGAAGCCGGGGCCCTCGGGTTGCGAGATCTCGAGCGGCTTGCGGTCGGTCCGCTGCTCCAGCCCCGGGACGAGCTCGGGCACGTATTCCCCCATCGGGCGTCCGTCCGAGGTGTCGCGGTCGGTCTCGATCTCGAGCAGTTCACCGGTGTCGAGGTCGACCAGGAGACACAGCCCGCTCACGGGGTTCGCGTAGGGGTTGGAGGTCGGCGAGTCGCGTCGCCAGATGTCGGTCCAACCGACCCGGCGGTGCTTGTGCGCGTCCGGGACGAGGTACCCGCTGAACGCCCAGATGTCGAAGATCACGAGGTCGAGGTCGGTGATGCCGCGGTCCGCGAGGAGCGCGATCACCTCGGGATTCGCGCGGAGCGCCTCGTGCCCGAAGTGGAACTCGTCGACGGTGACGTTCGGTTGCTTCCCGGGATGGGCCTCCCAGGACTCGACGACGCCGTCCCCGAGCAGGAGCACCGCCGAGTGCACGCTCCCGCGCTCCGTCCGCGACCAGCACACGATCCGCGCACGGCGGGCCAGCGGTGCCCCGGGCGCGTAGGCCGCGACCTCGGACTTCGGCGGCTCGACGAGCTCGATCGATGCGAACCGCCAGCTGTCGTCGAGCGACTTCGCAGCCCGGAGGACGGCGACGGCCTCGGTGATCTCGTCGGCCGAGAGCGGGTCGAGCGGGTGCCGGGATGCGAGGGGGATCACGGGCGCAACGCTCGCGGAGCGACCGGCCGGTTGTCAACCGGCGTGGCGTCGTCGGCGCATCCCGCCGGGGTGACGGTCGGTCGGAGGCCGACCGGCGCGCTCAGAGGATCGGGTCGACCGGTCCGGCGTCGTCGGCGGCAGCCAGGTCGGCGGCCGTCGGGTCGCTGGGGTCGCGCTCGTCCGGGAGGGAGAGCTTCAGCCACCGGAAGATCTCACGCATCGCGCGCCGCGACTCCGGCGTTCCGGACCACATCGCGACGACGTGGCCCTGGCCGGCGTAGGTCTGGGTCTCGACGCGGCCGCCCGCGAGCGCCAGGCGACGGGCGAATGCGAGCCCGTCGTCGCGAAGCGTCTCACGGCCGCCGACCTGGACGAGCGTCGGCGGGAACTGCGCGAGCATCTCCGGCGGGGCGAACGCGGGCGAGCGCCGCCAGTCGCGCTGGGCCTCGAGTGTCGGCGCGAGGGCGCGCGCGATGCGATCGAGGATGCTCTTGACGATCACGAAGTCGTAGCGGCCGTTGCTGATGAACGACTCGCCCGAGGCGGTGAGGTCGGTCCAGGGCGAAAGCATGATGAGGCCGGCCGGGAGCGGGACGCCCTCGTCGATCGCGCGGAGCACGAGATGGGCGGCGTGGCCCCCACCCGCGGAGTCGCCGGCGACGACGATGGACTCGGCGGCGTAGCCGTCCGCGAGGAGTCCCTCGTAGGCCGCGAAGACGTCGTTCTGACTCCCCTGCAACGACGTCTCTGGCGGCATCCGGTAGTCGAGGTTGGCGACGGGTGTGGCGGTGACGTGCGAGAGGCGCGACACGAGGTTGCGATGCGTGCCGGGGGACCCGAACACGTACCCACCGCCATGGATGTAGAGGATCACCCGCTCACGGCGACCGGCTTCACCGGACCGGGGCGTGGTCGTCCACTCGGCGGGCGTGCCCCCGATGATGCGGCGCTCGACGACGGTGCCCTTCATCGCCGGGAACTGGATCACGGTGCCGTACAGCCAGCGCAGGAAGTGGATGCCGCGGCGCGTCGGACGCCAGTTCACGACGAACGGGTATGCGAACGCGCGCAGCAGCCAGAACAGGATCCGACTGTGTGGGCTGGCCGGCCCGAAATCACGCGCCACCGGAGCCGGCGGCACGTCGGGCTGGCTCGCCTCCGGGGTGAGCACCGACTGGGACATCGCCTTCGATGTATACGCGAACCCGCGCGGCCTGCCTATGGCGTCACCGGCGCCGCGCGGCGCGGACCCGTCCCCGGTCGGGTGGACCCCGGACCGCAAACTGGAACCCGGTTCGGCCCGAAAACAGTCGATGTGCCACTCTGGCGTCAAGGGGACACCGTGGCGGATATCAGCCTTCCGGGGGACACGAAGTCCCGTGTTTTCGGTCGATCGGCTGTTGAGCAACGCTCAACTTCCAGTCGCGCTCACCGTGACGGCACGCACAGAAGCGCACACTGCCCTCACTGCCTCGTCCCAGGCAAGTCACCCCCATCCCTCCGGCCGCCCCACCGAGCGCCGGTGTCCCAGGAGAAACCACGTGTCCCTCAAGTCCCACGAGGTGCGGAAGCTGGCTGCTGCCGGCACCCTCGCCCTCGCCATGCTCGGCTCCGCATCGACCGCCCAGGCCGGCGATCTCACCCTCAACGAGTCCTGCACCTACCCGCTGATCGGCGCCCAGCCGCTGTCGTTCGCGGTCAACGCCACCATCCCGGACTCGATCGCCCAGGGCTCGGCCTCGGGTCAGTTCCTGATCAAGGCCACCGCGACCGCCAGCGGCAACACGCCCTCCGGCCTCAACATCCTCGGCGCCAAGACCATCGAGGGCACCGCCTCCGCCTCGGCGCAGATGTCGGGTGCCTCGAACCTCGCGCTCAACGTGCCGATCACGATTCCGAAGCAGTCCATTCCGGGCACGAACGCGAACGTCACCATCCTCGCGAACGGCCAGCTGCCGAACCTCTCCTTCCCGAACACGGGTCAGGTGCAGATCGCGGTCAACAAGCTGAGCCTCAACATGACCGCCCGCGATGCCAACGGCAACGCGATCCCGCTGCAGCAGCCCGGCGCCACCGACAGCGATGGCAACCCGGACACCTTCGACGTCGCCTGCACGCCGAACCCGAGCAACCAGAACAACGTCCTCAAGACGTTCACCATCACCGACCGCGGCACCGAGAACAGCCCGACCCCTGCGTCGGTGCAGCCCGCAGCCCCGAAGGCCGCTCCGGCCGTCGGCGACAGCACCACGATCGTCAACTACGGCTACAACCTCTCCGGCGGCGCGACGCTGAAGAACCTGATCTCCGGCGGCCTCCCGCTCACCGGCGCGATCAAGGCGAAGGTCAGCCTCCCGTCCGGCCAGTTCAGCGGCGACCTCTCCCTGAACCCGGCCAGCGGCAACCTCCGCGCCCTCGGCGTCCTGCCGATCCAGGCGAAGGTCGCGATCGTCCCGACCGCCCCGGCGACCGGCACCCTCGCGAACGGCGTGCTCAACGCGACCGCGAAGGTCGGCATCCACCTGACCTCCGCGACGCTCGCCGGCATCCCGCTCATCAGCGGCGCCAACTGCCGGAGCTACACCGACTCGATCATCCAGCTCAAGTCGACCGACCGGTTCTTCATGCCGCTGTCGGGAGGCACGCTCGCCGGCTCGTTCGCCATCGGCGACCTCGTCGGCTGCGGCCCGCTGAACGGCCTCGTG
>JAVHXX010000432.1 GCA_031119595.1 Patulibacter sp.
GACCGGAACGAGGTCGCGACTGACGGCTTCGACGGTCTCGACTTCCTCGGCCTCTTCGGCGTTCGAGTGGTCGCCGTCGCAGAGCACGCGGAAGTTCCCGGACTGGCCGCCGTCGGCGGTGATCGTGATGCCGGGGAGGACCTCTTCGCCCTCCTCGAACCCGAGGCGCTCCATGTTGAAGTGGGCCATCCCGATGCCGTGGGCGGTGTGGCTCGGGTTCTCGCGATCGTGCGCGTTCAGCGCGATCTGGAACGCCTTCAGGACTTCACCGATGACGGACGGGGACACCATGCTCCGAGGGTAGCGCGGGGCGGCGGCCGGCGCGAGAGCCGACCGCCGCCCCGTGGACGCGACGCGCCCTGAGCCGGTCAGGCGACCGGGACCGCCGTCTGCGCCTCGCCGGACCGCGCGGCCTCGGCGAAGGCACGCGAGTCCTTCGACGAGATCGCGAAGGTGGCGTACAGCGCGCCGGCCAGCGCGATCGCCGCGCCCGCGAGGAACGCGTGCTGATAACGGCTGGTCAGGTCGGCCGGGGTCGGCGCGGCGCCGGTCGGCAGGGTGCCCGAGGCCACGGCGATGAGCACCGACACGCCGAGCGCGCCACCGACCTGCTGCGAGGTGTTGATGAGGCCCGAGGCGAGTCCCGCCTCGTGCGGCTTCGTGCCCGCGACGGCCGCGATGGTGACCGGCACGAAGGAGAACCCGAGTCCGGCGGCCGCCAAGAGCGACGGACCGAGGATGTCCTTCAGCCAGGTGCCGTCGACCGACACCCGCGAGAACCACAGCAGGCCGGCCGTGATCAGGAGCATCCCGGTGATCAGCACCGGCTTGAAGCCGAGCGTGCTCACGAGCGCCGAGGCCACGCCGGCGCTCACGATGATCGTGAGCGCGAGCGGCAGGTACTCGAGTCCCGTCCGCAGGGCGTCGTGGTGGAGGACGTTCTGGAGGTAGAAGGTGATGAACAGGAACATCGAGAACAGCGATGCGCCGACGAGCAGCCCGACGACGTTCGCGCCGCGCAGCGTGCCGAGCTTGAAGATCGAGAGCGGCACGAGCGGCGCCGACTGACGCTGCTCGATCGCGACGAACGCGCCGATCGTGACCGCGGCGAGGGCGAGGAGGCCGAGGGTCTGCCCCGAACCCCAGCCCGCGCTCGGCGCGTTCACGAGCGCGTAGATCAGGATGCCGATCCCGGCGGTGATGGCGACGGCGCCGGGTACGTCGAAGGTGCGCGGCTCGTCGGTCTCGGCGCGCGACTCGGGCAGGATGCGCGGGGCCAGCACCCAGATCACGGAGAGCACGGGCACGTTGACGAGCAGCACGGCCTGCCACCCGAGGCTCTGCGTGAGGATGCCGCCGAGCAGCACGCCGGCGGCGCCGCCCATCCCGGCGACCGCGCCCCACACGCCGAGGGCCTTGTTGCGTTCGGCGCCCTCCTCGAAGGTCGTGGTGACCATCGACAGGGCCGCGGGGCCGATGATCGCGCCGCCGAAGCCCTGGAATCCGCGGGCGATCACGAGCCAGGCGCTGCTCTGGGCGAGCCCGCCGGCGAGCGACGCGAGGCCGAAGATGGCGGCGCCCGTCATGAACATCCGTCGGCGGCCGAGGTGGTCGGCGAGACGTCCCCCGAGCAGGAGGAACCCGCCGAACACGAGCGCGTAGGCGTTGAGGACCCAGGTGACGGATTCCTGGGTGAAGTCGAGGTCGCGCATGACCGAGGGCAGCGCGACGTTCACGATCGAGGCGTCGAGCACGATCACGAACTGGGTGGAGGCGAGGAGCGCGAGGATGAGGCCCTTGCGCTGGGCCGCCGACGAGGCGGAGGGCATGGTGGTTCCTTTCCGGTCGGCCGCGCACGGGGCGGCTGACCCATTGGAGACACCCTCCGGGCGAACTAGGACTGGTTCGGTCCTAAGCGTGTCCGGAACCGCGCGACGTCGTCGGAACCCGGCGGGGCCGGTCCGCGGCAGGGCTAGTTGCCGTTGATCTCGGCCTTCGTGCGTGCGGCGAGCTGCACGAGGTACTCGGCCGTGGCGCCGCGGACGACCGCGTCCTTCGGCGTGCCGGACGGTGCGGGCTGCGGGACCGGCATGTCGCCGTCGAAGACCACGAGCACCGAGAGATAGGTCGGCTCGACCGTCTTCGGGAGGTCGGCGGTGTGCGAGTTGTAGCCGATGGTCGCGCGGCGGCCGCCGTTGCCGAGCTTCACCCACGCATCACGGCGGGTGAGACCCCGATCGCCCTCGCCCTGGGCGAGGGACGCGAAGATCGCGGTCGCCGGGCTCTGCAGCTCGAGGAAGATCCGGTCGCCGGTCCGCCACACGTTCAGGCGCGGCGCGTTCGCGCGGGCGAACCCGAGCGACACGCCACACGGGAGCACCACGAGCTTGCTCGACGGTGCGCCGCACAGCGAGTTCGGGATCGCCTCGGTGCCGCCCTGACTGGAGCGGACGGTGAGGCGGTACGGGTCGTCGTCGGTCGCTTCCGGCGAGGTGGCGACCGCCTGGGTGGCGACGGCGTGGTCCTTACCGCAGCCCGCGAGTGCTCCCGTGAGGAGCGCGAGGAGCAGCAGCGGCAGGGCGGCGAGAGCGGAGCGGCGCAGACGCATTCGGCGACGGACCCTATGCGCTGACGGGGGTCCGGCGCGCCGCGCGTGCCGCGCGGCGCGGGCCGACCGTCGGTCGCCGCGGAACGGGGCGGGTCAGCGGTCGCTCGGGCTGTGCGCGACGCTCGGGCCGCCCGCCGGGCCGAAGCCCTGGCGGGTGCCGCGGGGCGCGTCGCCACTGCCGGCCGCCGCGTCGGCGGTGAGCGTGCGCGGCTCGCGCTTCGTGCGCAGGCCGATGCGGGCCGCGGCGAACGCGAGCCCGAACGCGAACAGGGTCATGGTGCCGAGCACGCCGACGATGGCGGGCGTCCACAGGGTCGCGGGGACGTCCGGCTTGCGCTCGCGCTGCATGAGCTTGAGCTCGGTGCGCAGCTGCTGCGTCTCGGTGCCCGGGTTCACGTGGGCGCCGACGGGGATCGCCGGGTCGGCGGGGAGCTCGACCGGGACGGCCATGAGACGGCGGCCGATCTGCACGCGCACGATCGTCTTCCACTTGCCACCGAGCGGGATGGCCTTGTCGGTGCGGTAGACGCCGTCACCGATCTTCTCCATGTCGTCGGAGACGAGGCCGCCGCCCTGCCAGGCCACGGTCGACACGTAGTGCGCGCCGACGGCATCGGCCGGGTTCTGGAACCGCACCGTGATGGTGGCGTGACGGATCGGGCCGTCGTCCGGGCCTGTGCCGATCGCACCGCGGACCTGGTGGGCGCCGGAGATGGTCGTGGTGACCATGCCGCCCGGGGCGTAGTTCTGGTTCGCGGCGATGCCGGCGCAGGCGAGGAGCGCGATGCCGGCCGCGGCGGCGTAAGGGCGGCGCTGTGGCACGAGCGCGAGCTTGCCGCGCATCGCGATGGCGAACAGCATGCCGAGCATCGAGCCGGCGATGCCGCCGACGATCGCCATCGGGATGCCGTTGCCGAGGAGCTCGGTGGTCCACGGGGTGGGCATGGCGATCTGGGTCCAGCCGTACTGCGCGGCGAAGCCGATCGTGCCGATGCCGACGCCGGCCGCGACGACCGGGAGGAGCGTGCCCTTGCGCAGCGCCGGGATCAGGAAGACCGCCTCGACGACGAGCGCCTCGGCGATGAAGAGGGGGAGGGTCGGCATGGTCTGGCCGAAGCCGTAGCCGACGATCGCGTTGACGATCAGGCGCGCGCCGGTGTAGCCGACGGCCGCGTAGATCGCGCCGCCCGGGCGGCCGATCCACTGGCGGGCGAACACGAGCGCGAAGCCCGCGACCGACGCGAGGAGCAGCGGCTGCCACACCATCAGGTACTGCTGGACGCCCCAGTCCCACTCGCCGAGGTAGAGCGAGCCGGCGATGAGGAAGGCCATCGGGATGGTCACTCGGGACGCGAACCGGCGCCAGCGCTGGGCGGCGTTCTTCGCAGGCCCGTAGGCGCGCTCACCCTCGACCTGGAGCATGCCGATCGCGACGATCGACAGCACCGCGCCGGTGATCATCATCAGGTGGGTCGGGCCCCAGAGGGTGACGTCCTGACCGAACAGGCGGTGCCAGAC
>JAVHXX010000433.1 GCA_031119595.1 Patulibacter sp.
TACGCGGCGAACTTCTTTGGGTTCGTCGCCGCCCCGGGTCGCCGCGGCGCCCGGGGCCGCCCGGCCGCCCCGCGCCCCCTACAGCCCCGGCAGGTGCCGGGCCACGAAGCCCGCGCCGCTGCGCGGCGAGTGCCAGTTGGGGCCGTGCTCGAAGTTCTCCTCCGAGGTGCCCCAGTAGTAGGAGTGCCCGCGGATCTCGATCTGCATGTACACGTGGGTCGAGTTCGCCCAGATGGTGAGGACCTTGCCGGGGCCCGGCTCGCCGAGCTGCGCGAACTGGCCGCTGACGAGCGTCGGGATCGGGTAGCCGACCTGCTGCAGCACCCACGACACGCTGCTGGAGCAGTCGAGGCCGACGACGTTCGGGGCGCTCACGCGCTGCGCGGGGTTGCCGATCCAGCAGTAGCTGCCGCCGCTCGGCACGGCCGGGCTGGTGCCGTGGCCGCCGCCCCAGCAGTACGGCACCTGGGCGGCGCCGAGCGCGTTCATCGCGGCCTCGAAGCGGCCGGTGATGGTGTCGGCCGAGACGGTCGGCGGCGTCTTCGCCGCTGCGGAGAGCAGCGCCGCCGACGGCGCGGCGTTGTCGGCCTGGGACTGCTTCGTCGTGCTCGCGGCCTGGCCGTTCGACCCGGCCTCGAGCTGGGAGCTGTCCTCGGTGGGCGCGTCGAGGAGCTGATCCTCGGTGTTCGGGACCGACTTGATCGTGTAGGTCTTGACCTTCGCGGGCTTGGGCGCGTCGTTGGCGACGGTCACCTCGCGGTTCACCACGACGGTCGGGTTGCCCGCGGCGTCCCAGAGCGTCGCCGTGAGGAACTGGGGCCCGTTCGCGACCTGCTTCGTGTCGACCGGGAGCTTCGCGTGCACCTTGGTCTTGCAGCCGCTCTTGACGGGCGTGGTCGACGCCGGGGTCGTGGCGGGCGTGGTCGCGTAGAGCGGCGTCGTGCTCGTCGGCGCGGTGTCCTCGTCCTTCGGGATCTCGACCGTCGGCGCGGCCTGGCCGATCGTGTCGCAGCGGCCGTGGTTCGTGTCGACCGTGAAGCGGGGCACGACCTTCGTGCTGCCGAGCGTCACCTCGACCTGCCACACGCCGGAGCCGGCATCGGCGGCGTCGAAGATGAGCGACTTGCGACCCTTGATGCTGCCGCTCGCCAGCGCGGTGCCGGAGAGGTCGTCCGCGGTCGGGCCGGTGAGGTCGGTGCCGGGTGGGGCCGGGGTCGTCTTGAGCACGGGCGTGGTCTGGCCCGGCTTGCAATATTCGCGCTCCGGCGTCGTGGCGCCGGGCGTGGTGGTCGCGACCGGCGTCGTGGCGGGCGTCGTTGCCGGGGTCGCCGCAGCGGCCCCGAGGGAGGCACCGATCGGCGTGGTCGGCGCCTTCGGAATGCTGAGGTCGAGCGACGTGGGCGACACCGCGACCGGAGTGGTCGGTGCCGGGGTCGGCGTCGGTGCAGCCGGGCCACACGACGCGGACAGCGCGACCTTCGAGTCGTGGTGGCCCGTCGCGAACACCGTGCCGGCGACGACCAGGGCGACGACCGGCAGCAGCACGCGGCGGCGCAGGAGCAGACGGCGTCGGGGAGCGGGAGTCGGAGGGTCCATCGAAGGGAGCGTTCGGCGAGCGGTGCCGGGCGGCAGCTCGTCAGGGGAACCGGCGCCCTGTGGTGCGCGCGCCGGCCGGGGCAGCGGCACGCATCATCACACCCTTCTTCATCGGCAGGCGCCGCTCATACCCGCTGGGCGCGGCGCCGCTTCCCAACGGTCTGGCGCCCTTCCGCCCGGTGGGGCGCCCCGCGGCCGGCCCCGGCGACGCCCGTGGCACCGCCCGCCCTCACCGCGTCGGCGCGGGGCCGCGACGCGCGTGCAACCGCCCGCCCCTCACCACGTCGGCGCGGGGCAGCGCTGCTTTCCGTGGTGGCTGAGACAGATACGGGACTCGGCCTGGGTCCGGACGTTGAGGGTCACGGCGTACCAGATGCCCCGCTGGGCGGCGGCCGTCGCGCTGTAGACCGGCCCCTTCCGCAGCACGCGGACCTCCCCCACCGCCGGCGCGCCGTGCGTGATGGCGAGGCCCGTCTGGGTGCCGAGCGAGCCGGTCCGCGCCTTCGTGCAGTCGGCCCCCACGCCCTCGCGCGCCGCGCACGCCTGCACGGCCGCGATCGCCGTGAGCGCGTGGACCTGGGCGACCGCGACGCTCGCCTCGTACCCGGTGGTGTCCGGGACGGACGGCGTCGAGCTCAGCGACACGCCGCCGGCGGGGCCCGTCGTGACGGGGTTGCCGTCCTCGTCGCGCTGCAGCAGCGACCCTGGCGCCGCGCTCGGGAAGATCGCGGACTGCGCCGGTGCAGGGTCCTTCGTGATCACCGTCGCGTTCTGGCCGTCGTCGTAGTGCGTGTTCAGCCAGTGCGAGCGCTCGAGCGTCGCGGCGACCGAGAGGGCGGCGAGCACGATCGCGAGGGCGGTGAGCAGGTTCTGGGTGCGGCGCTGGGCCCGCGTGACCGGCGGGACGATCCCGCCCGCGCCCGGCCGCGGCGGCGGCAGGTCGACGTGGCCGGGCGGCCCACCACTCGCGCCCGCGCCCGCGCCCGCCGAACCATCACCGGGGGTTCCGGACACGCCGCTCATCCCTCATCCGCCGGGAGGTCGAAGGCACGGTCGAAGAGCTGCGTGGCCTGCTTGCCGGGGTCGGGCGAGTGGAGCAGCACGAGCCCGTACCGGCGGCTCCCCCGCTGCACCGCGGCCACGAGGCACAGCCCGGCAGCGTCGGTGTAGCCCGTCTTGATCCCGATCGTGCCCGGGTAGTTCATCTTCAGCAGCTCGTTGTGGTTGTACAGGTACAGCTTGCCGCCCTTGATCGGGAACGGCAGCACGGCCTGCCGGTGCTTGACGACGTTCGCGAGGCGCGGCTGGTCGAGGAGCGCCTTCGCCTCGACCGCGAGATCGGCGGCGCACGAGTGGTTGCCCTTGTCGTAGAAGCCGCTCGGCGAGGAGTACCGCGTGCACGTGAGGCCCATCTGCTCCGCACGGAGGTTCATCTGCGCGACGAACGCGCTCTGGGTCCCGGCGGCGGCCTGCGCGAGTGCGATCGCGGCGTCGTTGCCGGACGGCAGCAGCAGGCCGTAGAGCATCGCCGACACCCCGATCCGCTTGCCGAGCGGCAGCACCCCCACGCCCGAGCCCTGGTAGTTCAGCGCCTGCTTCGTGATGAGCACCTTGCTCCCCGGCTTGAGGCGGTCGACAACGATCAACCCGGTCATCATCTTCGTGACGCTCGCGATCGGCAGGACCTTCGTTGGGAGGTGGCGCCAGAGCACCTTGCCGGTCTTGAGGTCGAAGAGGAGCCCGCTGCTCGGCGGCACCTTGAACGTGACCCGGATCGGGTCGACCGTGCCGGTGAGCTGCAGCTTGAGGAGGTCGGCGGCACCCGGCAGCGGGATGGGCCCGTCGGCGGTCTGCTGGAGGCCGAGGCCGCTGTCCGAGGCCTGCGTGCCGGCCTGCGATCCCTTGTGGCGGTTGCCCATCGCCACGCCGACGGCGATCGCTGCGGCCACGAGCAGCAGGATCAGGGCGACGGGTACCAGGCGACGGGGCATGCGCGCGGCCGGACGCTATCGGAGGGAGCAGCCGTCACCCGGCAGTCAGCGACCACCCTCGAAGTGACGGATGTCCGGGACGGCGAACAGCGCGACCGACGCCGCGAGCACGATCGCGGCGCCGAGCCCGAGCGTGGCGACCGTGCCCAACCAGGCCGCGAGCGGCCCCCACACGGCCAGTCCGAGGGGAACGAGCGCCGCCGAGCCGAGCCAGTCGTAGGCCGCCATCCGCGAGATGAGGTCGTCGGGGATGGCGTGCAGCAGCGCGCCTTCCCACACGCTCTCGCCGAGGACGACGCAGAGCCCGGTCGCGAACGCGCTGGCCCCGACGACCGTCGCCGGGGCGTGCATCGCGAGCGCGAGGATCGGCAACGCGAACGTCGCGTAACAGAGGGTGAAGAGCAGCAGCGGCCGCTCCGGGCGGGCGCGCGTCGCGATGGTGCCCCGACCACGGCCCCGGCCCCCAAAGCGGTGAGGAACGCCCCCCAGACCGCCGCACCGCCGAGGCGGTTCGAGGCGAAGACCGGCCCCA
>JAVHXX010000434.1:0-3100 GCA_031119595.1 Patulibacter sp.
CCGTTCGCCTCTCGAAAGTGGAGCGGGATCTTCGCGAGCGCGTGATGCGCGAGAGCGCCGGCAAGGTGGCCGGCCACGCCGAGGACCTCGTGCGCAAGGCGCGCCGCCAGGCGCCCGATGGCGGCACGCTGCGCGAGGTCGCCAAGATGCTCAAGCGCGGCCTGATGCCCGATGGACAGCGCGAGCGCGATCAGCTGCTGGCGCAGGACTTGCTCGGGCAGCTGCACGAGTACGCGGCGCTGCGGACCGCTCGTCCGGCGACGTCGGCCGACATCCAGTGGTGGGTGCGCCGCGTGTACGCGCGCGGGGTGGGGGACCCGCGAGTCGATGACGGCGACGTACCGCAGGGCGTGCTCGTGGAGCGCAACGGCGTGGGCGCCGTGCGGCCGCTGGAAGTGGACCTGCTGCGGTGGACCGGCGGCGTTGAGTCCGGGCCGCGGCGCCCCGATCACGTCGTGTGCACCGACGGTGAGGGCCGCACCGTCGTGCAGCAGACGCTGATGGCCACCAGCTGGCACCCGACGGCCGACCGCGCCGAGCGCAGCCTCGGCCTGGCCGTGGTCGCGCCGCGCGGCCTGGACTGGCCGATCGACCTGTCGGTGACGTGGGAGTGGAACAGCAACACGGCCTCCAAGCGCTCGATGGATCGCAAGTCACGCGAGACGCTTGAGGACGCCCGCCAGGAGCACGGCACCCAGCTCGGCGTGTCCGCGGGCACCGGCGAGGCGTACAGCGCATCGCAGGGCCTGCTCGCTCGCCTCGAGGCGACTGGCGAGCCGACGCTCAAGGCGGTCGTGACGGCCTCGATCGCCGTCGTCGTGGACGACGAGGAGAACCCCGGAGACAAGCGCGCGCTCGCCGCGGCGGTGCGCGAGCTCCGCGCACGGTCGCGCGCAACGCGCGACCTGATCGAGCAGCGCTGCGGCGTGACGTTCCAGGTGCCGCCGCTGCAGCAGGTCGAGGCGATGCAGCAGATGCTGCCCGCCCAGCCGCCGCGGCTGCCGGGGTACGGGCGGATCGTGATGCCCGACCAGATCGCCGCGCAAGGCTGGACCGCCGGAACGGAGGTCGGCTCGCACTCGGGATGGGTGTGGGCCCGCACCCAGTCGCGGCGGCCGATGCCGGTCCGTCTGGATCTCGCCGACCCCGCGCGGCTCAAGTGCGCGGCCGGGATTCTGTGGGTCGGCGACTCGGGCGGAGGCAAGACGTTCGCGGTCGGCGCGGCGATGATCACCGCGGTCCTGGACGGCGCGTGGATCGTCAACGAGGACCCCAAGGGCGACCACAAGTGGACGCGGATGCTGCCCGACCACCTGGTCGAGCAGATCCGGCTCTCGGATCGCAACACCGACCAGCACGGGATGCTCGACCCGTGGATCGTCGCGGCCGCTGATCGCCGCGCCGAGGTCGCGCTGTCGTTCCTGCTGCGGCTGTTGCCCTCACGCACTCCGGAGATGGAGGTCGCGCTGCAGGAAGCCGTCGCCGGCGTCGAGGCCGCCGATCGCGGCGGCTCGCTCGGCGAGGCGCCGACGTCGTGGCATGTCCTGAACCGGCTGTCGGAGATCTCCGACGACCCGGCCGCTGGGCTGGTGTACCGCTCACTCACGGCGCGTGCCGGGCACGGTCTGGCACGTCTGGCGTTCGCCGAGCCCGGCCAGCGCCGCGCGGTGCTTGGGCGCCGGCAGGTGACGAGCATCGTGTCTAACTCGTTCGATCGCCCCGAGGCCGGGGTGCCGCGCGAGGAGTGGAGCGATCGGCAGATCACGAGCATGGCGCTTGCCGAGAACATCGGGCACCTCACGACCCGCCTGATGGACGAGCAGCGCGCGGATCTCAAGATCCTCAACTCCGACGAGGCGCACGCCACGCTCGCGACGAACCTCGGGCGCGCGCAGATCAACAGTGCCCAGCGGATGGGTCGTTCGGAGCTGCTGGTGCCGTCGATCGCGACGCAGGCACCGTCGGACCTCACCGACGCCAACCTCAAGAACCTGTTTGGCGCGTACGTCCTGTTCCGAGCGATGTCGGAGGAGGAGGCGATCGCCGGCCTGACGCTCGCCGGTCTGCCGACGGACGAGGAGATCGTCAACAAGCTCGTGCACCTCGAGACCGGGCAGGCGCTCATGCGCGACCATCGCGGCCGCACCGAGTGGATCAACGTCCTGGCCCCGCAGCGCTACCTGCACGGCGTTTCCGAACACCGCGAGCTCGAGACCACCGACGACGAGCTGGCAGCGCTGTGATGCGCCGCCCTTCTCTCCTGACCGGCGTGCTGGCGATCGCCCTGGCGGCCGCGATGACGTGGGCCGCCACGGCAAGCGCCGTGGTGAGCCCGGGCGCCGCGTCGAGCCGCAGCAACCGCGCCGCGCGGCCGGCCGCCACCACGCCGGCGGCGACCACGCCGTCGTTGGTCAACGTCCCGACGCTGGCGCCGCTGCCCAGTGCATCGCCGGTGGCCGCCACCGACGATGACGATGGGGGCGGGACACCGGGAGGGGAGGGCAACTGGCTCGCTGCGAACGGCCTCTCGTCTCCGGAGTGCGCGAACTCGCATACGCCGTCGTGTGCGGCGTCGGGGACCGTGACGATCCCGGTCCCGCCGGGCCACTACTCGTTCGACGTGTGGACCAAGGGCGGCACTTTGGGGATGCCGACGTGGGACGGGATCATCAGCAGCGTCCTGGGGTTCCTGTGGTCGTTGATCGTGCAGATCACGGTCGCGGTGTTCTCCGTTTTGGAGTGGGCGCTGTCGCTGAACATCAACCAGCTCGGCGGCGGCGCGCTCTCGCGCGTTCACCTGATCAACGACTCGTGGGGCATGCCGATTGCCGCGGTGATGCTCGCGCTCGGCGCGATCTGGGTGGCCGGGCAGACGTTCTCGAGCCGCAAGATCGGCGGCGCGCTGTCAAGCGTCGCGGCGGGGTTCATGACGATGGGCGTCTCCATCGCGATCCTCACCAACCCGGCCGGCACGATCGGGCAGCTGACGAACATGACCGCCGAGCTGGGCCGCGGAGCCGCTTCGGCGCCGCTGGCGATCGCGATGCCCAATACGTCGCTCGACGACGGCCGGCAGCAGACGTGGCAGGTCGTCGTCGAG
>JAVHXX010000434.1:3110-4107 GCA_031119595.1 Patulibacter sp.
GTGGGGCGCGGGGGGGTTGGGGGTTGCCAATTCGGTCGGTGGAGGAGGGCGTGCAGCTGAGGGGCGCGGGCGTCGTCGAGCGGCCGTTCTCGTTGTTGGAGTTCGGTGACACCAGCTGGGGCACCGACCCCACCCAGCTCAACCCAAAGCTCGTGCGCGCCGCGCGCGACATCGCGCGTCAGCAGGGCCCGGGCGTGCTGGCACGCGTCAACGCCGCCAAGACCAACGCGGGGATCTTCGCGGTGTGGGCCTCCAACGGCGACGAGCGCAACAGCCGCAAGGACGACAAGTGCGACGGCCACAACCCGTGCCTGCTCAACGTGCTGTGCGGCGGTGACGACCTGGACAAGTGCAAAGGCCCGATGGCCAAGTACGTCAAGGCCCGCACCGACGACGGCGTGACCTCGCGGTTTGAGCAGGTCCCGATGGTCTTCCTCGGGATGCTCTCGCTCTGGATCATGTTCGGCGCGATCGCCGTCGGGCTGCTCTGGTCGTTCCTGAGCATCTTCAAGAACCTGGAGATCCTCGCGTACCTGTGGGTCCTGTCGCTGACGTTCAAGCCCGAAGCCCGGCGCAAGACGACGGAGCTGCTGATGGAACTCGTCGGCGCGGCCGTCGCGCTGGTCATCTTCGGCATTCTCGCCGGCGTCTCGATCACGCTGTTCCTGATCATCCAGTCGCTCGGCCTTCCGTGGGCTGAGCAGTGGGTGCTCTCGATCGTCGCGCTCGTCGGCCTGTTCCTGGAGCGCAAGAAGCTCACCGACCTGATGAAGCGGCTGCTCACGCAGCACCAGCAGACCGCGGGCAGCATGGGCGGCTTCGCAGGACGCCTGGCATCGAGCTACGCCACGGGCCTGGGGCTCGGTGTCATGCGCGGCGGCCGGCCCGCCGGCGCGACCGCCGGCGCCGAGTCCAAGATGGGCGGAGGCGTTCCGACCGACCTGCCCGTCGACGCGTCTGCCGCCGCGTCGCGCGAGCGCCCCGGTCCGCTGCAGAC
>JAVHXX010000435.1 GCA_031119595.1 Patulibacter sp.
CATCGACACCGTGCCCCCGGCACAGGTCACCGGCGTCTCGGTGACGATGGGGCTCGACTACACGAACCTGCCCGTCGCCGACGTCCGCTGGACCGCCACCACGGACAATGTCGGCGTCGTCGGCTACGACGTCTACGCCCAGGGTTCCGGCGGCAACGTGCTCGTCGCGAGCGTCGGCGGCAGCGAGACCCGCGCGTTCAACATCCACACGAACGGCTACCCGACGACCGCCTTCACCGTCGTCGCGAAGGACTTCATCGGCAACGCCTCCACCCCGAGCGATCCGGTCACCGCGAACACCTGCGGTCTCGTCCCGCCGACGGTCTACCCGCCCACGGGCGTCGTCGCCGACACGGTGACCGCGACCGCCGCGACCATCAGCTGGAGGCCGTCGTCCGCCACCGAATGCAGCGCCGCGCCGCCGACGGGCTACGCCGTCATCGACCGCGCCTCCGGCACCGGCGTCCAGCTCGTCACCACGAGCCCCACGACCTACTCGGTCCGGGTCGCCCTCTCACCCGACACCCGACACGTGATCTCCGTCGTTCCGACGGGCGGCGGCCAGCGACTGCTCGAGTCCTCCTCGATCGAGGTCCAGACGCCTCCGGTCACGTGCCCGGCGACGCCACGGTTCGTCCGCGGACCGTCCGGGGCCAGCGTCTCCGACGTCACGACCACGACGGCGACGATCACCTGGCCGAACGAGCCACCGTCCGAGTGCGGCCAGGTCATCCCGACGGCCTTCGAGGTCGCCACCGCCGATCACGTGGTCCTCGCGACCGTCGCCTCTCCGGGTACCTCGGCGACGCTCACGGGACTCACGCCCGGCACCATCTACAACGTCCACGTGCACGCGATCGGCGGCGAGTACAGCGGCCCGGGCGACTCGGGTCCGTTCAACACGAACTCCCCCGACGTCACCTTCACGACCGTCGCACCGGTCGACCCGCCCACCGACACCGCGACCTTCGGCGTCGCCGGCACCGCCACCCTCAAGAACCTGACGAAGGGTGCGCTGCCCCTGAGCGGGCAGACCACGGCGACGTTCGCCGCGGACGGCGCCGTCTCCGCGAACCTCACCATCGCCCCCATCCGCTCCGTGACGCTCAAGGTGCTCGGCTTCCTGCCGGTGTCGGCGACGGTCGAGATGATCCCGACCGCACCGGTCACGGGGCAGCTCACGGGCACGCGTCTCACGGCCACCGCCAAGGTGCGGATCAAGCTCCCGAAGATCACCACGGCCGGCATTCCCCTCGCCGGCGGCGCGGGCTGCCAGGCCACGCAGGTCTCGAGCATCCCGCTCGCCTCGACCGGTCCGTTCACCGTCGCCGGCGGGGGCACGCTCGCGGGCTCGTTCTCGATCAGCAACCTCGCGGGGTGCGGCGTCCTGACCGGCCTCGTCTCCCCGCTGACGGCCGGCGGCGGCAACGCCATCGCCGTCACGCTGACGCCCGCGGCGCCGTCCGCGACCTAGTCGATCGCCCAACGCCGAAGGGCGGGCCCGGAGGCCCGCCCTTCGCGGTGTCACGCGGGCGCCCGGGTAGCCCGGCGCCCGCGGGCGGAGGTGGCCGCACCCGCGCGGCCGCCATCCGTCAGAGCTGGATCAGCCCTTCCACCAGGAGTAGCCCTTGAGGTACGGGTCCGGCTTGATCGGCTTGCCCGAGTCCCAGATGGTCTTGATCAGGCCGTCGGACTGGATCTCACCGATGCGGGCGGTCTTGTAGATGTGGTGGTTCTCACCATCGACCGTGACCAGGCCCTCCGGCGCGTCGAGCGTGGTGCCGTCGGCGACCGCCTTGATCTTCTCCGGATCGACCGAACCGGCCTTCTCGGCCATCTTCGCCCACAGCTTCACGTTCACGTAGCCGGCCTCGATCGGGTCGTCCGTGTGCTTCGTGGCGCCGTACTTCGCCTGGTAGTCCTTGACGAACTTGGCGTTCACCGCGCCCGGGTCGGTCTGGTAGTAGTTCCATGCCGTCAGGCAGCCCTTGACGTTGTCGACCCCGACACCGCCGACCTCTTCCTCGGCGATCGACACGGACATCACCTGCGTGGTGGCGCAGCTCATGCCGGCAGCCTTGAACTGCTTGAAGAAGGCGACGTTGGAGTCACCGTTCAGGGTGTTGAAGATCGCGTCCGGGTGGGTCGCCTTGATCTTGTTGATCAGGGTCTCGTACTCGGTGCTGCCCAGTGGGGTGTACTCCTCACCGAGGATCGTCATGCCGTTCGCGGCGGCCCACGCCTTGATCTCCTTGTTGGCCGTGCGCGGGAAGACGTAGTCGGAGCCGATCAGGAAGACCTTCGTCTGGCCCTTCTCCTTCATGTACTCGAGGGCCGGGATGATCTGCTGGTTCGTGGTCGCGCCGCCGTAGAAGATGTACGGCGAGGACTCGAGGCCCTCGTACTGCACGGGGTAGAAGAGCAGCGACTTGTTCTTCTCGAAGACCGGCAGCATCGCCTTGCGGGAGGCCGAGGTCCAGCCGCCGAAGGTCACCGCGACCTTGTCCTGCGAGATGAGCTCCTGGGCCTTCTCCGCGAAGGTCGGCCAGTCGGACGCGCCGTCCTTGATGACCGGCTTGAGCTGCTTGCCGAGGACACCGCCGGACGCGTTGATCTCGTCGATCGCCATGAGCTCGGACTTCTCGACCGCGACCTCCGAGATCGACATGGTCCCGGACAGCGAGTGGAGCACGCCGACCTTGATCACGTTGCCGCTGTCTGCGGACGCGGATGCCGTGCCGCCGGACGAGGCGGAGTCGGACTTGCCGCAGGCGGCGACGCCGGTCGAGAGACCGACGGCGAGCAGCGCGGCTGCCGAGATCCTCTTGAGGTCTGTGCTGGACACGAAGGGCACTTCCTTGGGGTGGGGTAGGAGGGGTCCGGGCAGGGGGCGTCGGCCCCGCTGAACGGGTCGCAACGTGGGTGGTTTCGGCCGGGATCTCGGGGGATTCCGGCCTCGTTGCGCCGCCAATGTATGCAGCGGCGACGTGCCAGTTCCTCGACCGGTGTCGCAAAGTTCTGCGCGTGGTCTTGGACCGCTGTCCAAGAGGCGGACTTGGCGCGTTTCCTACCGTTCGGCCCCTGCCATGACCACCTTTTTCTCGCAACTCATCGCCGGGATCAGCATCGGATCGCTCCTGTTGCTGATCGCCCTCGGCCTCACCTTCACGTTCGGTCAGATGAACGTGATCAACATGGCCCACGGCGAGTTCATCGCCGCCGGCGCCTACACGACCTACGTGCTTCAGACGAGCGTGTTCGCGGCCTCGGCGACGAGCCTCGCGTTCGTGCTGTCGATCCCGATCGCGTTCATCGTCGCCGGGCTCCTCGGGCTGGTGCTGGAGGTGGTCCTCATCAAACGCCTCTACGGCCGACCACTCGACACCCTGCTCGTGACGTGGGGCGTGAGCCTCATGCTCCAGCAGCTCTACCGCGACCTCTTCGGTGCCCCGAACGTGCAGGTCAAGGCGCCGACGTGGCTGCAGGACAGCTTCAACATCGGCCAGGTCACGGTCTCGTACTCGCGCCTCTTCATCGTGGTGCTCGTGCTCGTCGCGCTCGTCGCGATCTGGTTCTTCTCGAGCCGGACCGTGCAGGGCACGCGCATGCGCGCCGTGGTCCAGAACCGGCAGCTCGCAGAGGCGTCGGGGATCAACTCCCCCCGCGTGGACCGCACCACCTTCTTCATCGGGTCCGGTCTCGCGGGCATCGCCGGTGTCGGCATCACGCTCCTCGGGTCGATCGGCCCGAGTCTCGGCAGCGCCTACATCATCGACGCGTTCCTCGTGGTCGTCGTCGGCGGTCTCGGGCAGCTGCGGGGCGCGGTGATCGCGGCCTTCGTGCTCGGCATCCTCAACTCGTTCGTCGAGCTCGAGATGCAGAGCAGCCTCGCGAAGGTGATCGTCTTCGCGGTCATCATCGCCTTCCTCCAGATCCGCCCGCAGGGTCTGGCCGTCCAGAAAACGAGGGCCCTCGCATGAGTTCCGTCTCCGCTCCCACGCCCTCGCGGTTCTCGGCCGCGAGCCTCGGCGACTTCGCCAGGCGGCACGTCGGGATCGCCGTCGTCGCGGTCACGCTCCTCTTCCTCGCGCCCTACTTCCT
>JAVHXX010000436.1 GCA_031119595.1 Patulibacter sp.
CGAGGTAGAGCTGGGCGGCGATCTCGCGGTTCGTCGCGCCGGTCGCCAGGAGGGCGAGGACGTCGCGCTCGCGGCGGCTGAGCGCCCCCTGCTTCGACTCGACCGGGATCTCGATGATCGGAGCATCGCCGTAGGCCGCACCGCGCAGCGCAGCGATCGTGTCGGCGACGGGCGCCTCGGCGGAGATGAACGCCGAGGCTCCGTACTGCCGCGGGTTCGCGACGGTCGCGCCGGGGTAGCGGGAGGTCAGCACGACCTGCAGTCCCGGCCGCTCCTGCCGCAGCGACGCCACGACGGCGCCGGCGAACGGCCCCACCTGGGAGACGTCGACCGCGGCCACCGCGGGACGGGATCGGCGCACCAGTTCACGGGCGCGGCCCTCGTCGGAGGCGACGAGGCATCGCGAGACCCACGACTCCCGCTGGAGCAGCACGCCGAGCCCGATACGGGTCGCGTCATGCGGATCCAGCACCAGCACCTCGACGGGTTCGAGGCCTGCTGCGTTGAACGGTTGGCTCGTCTGGTCGGTCATCGTGATGCAAAGTGTACAAACTCTGTGGTGATTAGTGCGTTTAGATCGATGACTTTGTTCTTCAAGCCTCCTCGCCCGCGTTGCGCGCGCCCACGCGAGAGGCGCCCAACGCCCGGAATCCCCTGCATTCCGGAAGTGGACACTCCGGAACGCGCTGTTCACATCTTGTTCCGCGTCGTGATCACCTTTGTTCATCTTTAGGGAGCAAGGTGGTTCCCATGCCTTTCAACAAGCACGCACTGCTCTCCCTCTCCGCCGCCGGCGTCCTCGCCTTCGGCGTCTCGGCCTGTGGCTCGGACAGCAGCGACGGCTCGTCCGCCTCGTCGTCCGACACCGCCGCCGCCACGCCGCAGCCGACGCCGGCCGCCGAGGTCACCGACCTCTCGAAGGGCGTCGACACCGAGGTCACCCTCGACGCGGGCTTCGTGAAGGCCCTCGGCACCCTGAAGCTCACGCCCGCGCCGACCGGCAAGGCCGAGATCACCAAGGCCGGCGTCGCCAAGTTCCCGATCACCGGCGGCAACGTGAAGTACTACACGCCGGGCACCGTCTCCCCGTACGTCCAGGGCGAGATCGACCATGACGGCTCGGGCCTCTCGCTCACGGGCGGCAGCACGAAGGTCACCCTGACCAACTTCAAGATCGATCCGGGCGCCTCGGTCCTCACCGGCCAGGTCTCCGTGAACGGCAAGGTCGCCGCCGCCAGCGCGCCGCTGTTCTTCCTCGACGGCCGCACGCTCAAGCCGCTCGCCACCGGCCCGAACAACACCGCGATCCTCGAGGGCACCACGGTGAAGCTCAAGCAGGAGGCTGCGGATCTCCTCAACCAGACGTTCAAGACCGACGCCCTCAAGGCGGGCCTCGTGATCGGCGTCGCGAAGATCACGGTCAAGACCGCGTAACCATCGCGTGATCCCGCCGGGCGGCCTCAAGCGCCCGGCACCCCGACGGGCCCTGCGAGAGCGGGGCCCGTCGTCGTTCTGCGCGGTCGGGACGCGACGGCGCTGCCGCTACGTGCCGCGCCAGAACCCGACCCGAACCTGACTGGTGTGTCCAGTGCTGGCCAGTCGCCCTGGATGCCAGCGCCACGGTTGCCGAACACTCGTTCAATGCTTCGCTGGTTCGGCAGCCAGACCTTTGCGCGCGCGACCTGGCGACGCGCCTTCGTCGTGGTCGCCTGCGCGGTCGCAGCGCTCGCGTTGCCCGATGGTGCCTCCGCGGCCACGCTGACCTACGCCACCCCAACGCTCACCTACACGGGCGTCGCGACCGCGGAGACGGTCAACATCGAGTCGCTCTCGACGACCAGCGTGAAGTTCTTCGGCATGGCCGTCGGGCAGATCACCGCGCCGCTCCCGGCCGGCTGCGCCCTCGACACCACCCGCAAGACGGACCAGATCGTCACCTGCGACATCCCGGACCTGAACCACATCAGCGTGTCGCTCGGCGGCGGCAACGACACGCTCAGTGAGAGCGGCCTGTCCGAGGAGTCCGACATCTCCGGCGGCGACGGCGACGACTCGATCGTCGGCGGGAGCGCCGCGGACACCATCAACGGCGACGCCGGCATCGACAAGGTCAACGGCGGGAACGGCAACGACACGATCGTCTCCCAGGACGGCAACGCCGAGAGCATCAACTGCGGCCTGGGCGTCGACACCGAGACGGGCGACAACACCGACACCCTCTCCGGCTGCGAGAAGACGACGATCGTCGTCGTCGACAAGGACGGCGACGGCTACTCGCCGCCCGCCGACTGCGACGACTCCCGCGCCGACATCCACCCCGGCGCCACCGACATCCCCGGCGACGGCATCGACCAGGACTGCAGCGGCGCCGATGCCGTCGTCCCGACCGGTTCCGGCGCGACCGGCGGCAGCGGAACCACGGGCAGCTCGAGCGGCGGCAACGGTGCGGGCGGGACCGCCACGACCACCGGCGGCGGTTCGGCCGGGACCGGCCTCGCGAACAACAACCCGGTCGTCGCGCCGACTACGCCGTCGACCTCTTCCACCTCGTCGAGCGGGGTGTTCGGGGTGAACACGACCAGCGGCACGAAGGGCATCACGATCACGAACACCAGCACCGACGCGACCGGCGCGACGGTCCCCGGGGCCCTGATCATCGCCGCGAATCCGACGATCACGTTCCGCTTGCTACGGGCGCGCCACTACACGCGCGCGTCGAAGCTCACGGTGGCCCCGGTACCCGCCGGCGCGACCGTCCAGGTGACCTGCAAGGGCGCCGGCTGCCCGAAGAAGGGCTACAGGAAGACCTTCTCGGCGGGCCTCGACCACCTCATCGTGCGTTCGATCTTCGACCTCTCCAAGCTCCGCGCGGGAGCCACGATCAAGGCGCGGGTGACGAAGCCCGGCGTGATCGGCCGCGCCATGACATACACGGTCAACGCGAGCGCCGTGCCCGACGCCGAGGCCTCGTGCCTGGCGCCCGGCACCGGCCTGCGGACGACCTGCTGAGGGCCGGGCGCCCAACGCGCGACGCCCGCCGGCTCGTGGAGCCAGACGGGCGTCGATGCAGAGGAGAGAGGGGGATTCGAACCCCCGGTAGAGGGGTTACCCCTACAACAGTTTTCGAGACTGCCACGTTCAACCACTCCGTCACCTCTCCAGGCGCGTGTCCTTGCGGACGAGCGGAACGAAAGAGTAGCGGACCATGCGCACACGTCGCGGTCTCGCGGACCGTCGACGGATCGCAGCGTCGTCCGGGTGCGCCAGAGGTGACGACGTGGCGTGGCGCCGTGCGGTGACGCGGCCGTCGCGCACGGCGGTGCGTCGCACCGAGTGGCGCGCGAGGCGGCTCAGCGGCGCGCGCGGAAGAACGCCCGCAGCAGCTCCGCGCACTCCGGCTCGAGCACGCCGCCCTGCACCTGCGGCCGGTGGTTGAGCTCGGGTCGGTCGAGCACCGAGAGCACGCTGCCGCATGCGCCGGCCTTCGGGTCGAACGCCCCGAAGACGACCCGCGGCACGCGCGACAGGACGATCGCGCCCGCGCACATCGTGCACGGCTCGAGGGTTACGTAGAGCGTGCCACCGGTGACGCGCCACCCGTCGCCGATCGCGTGCGCGGCCTCGCGGAGCACGAGGACCTCGGCGTGGGCGGTGGGATCGGAGGCGAGTTCGCGTTCGTTGCGGCCCCGGCCCACGATCTCGCCACCCACGACCACGACCGCGCCGATCGGCACGTCGCCATGCGACTGCGCGACGAGGGCCTCCTCGATCGCGGCGCGCATGAAGCGCTCGTCGGCGGCGAGCAGCGTAGCCGGCTCGGCTCCGACGGGATCGATCGCGGGCTCCTCCACCCCGCCATCGTCGCGCATCGGACGCCCACGCGAGTCGCCGAGCGCCGCCGGTGCCCGGGGATGCGAACGCCGAACAACACCGCTCCGGTCCCCCGCTCCACCGCGGCGCCGGCCCGCCCCCCACCCGTCCCGTGAGGCTGCTGACGCGCCGGGCCACGGGGCGCCGAGAGCAGGGGTGCAACTCCGGATGGCCGGTACGTGTTCAATGGGGGCGATGGCCACATCCAAGGGA
>JAVHXX010000437.1 GCA_031119595.1 Patulibacter sp.
ACCCCGACCTCCTCCACGAGGTGACCGCATGACCCCGGACCGCTTCCGCGACGAACTCGACGGCTTCGGGGCGCGGCTCGCGGCGGCGACGGCGCGCGCGGAAGCGCGGCGGCGTCGCGCGCGCCGTGTGGCCGGCGGAACCTCGGTGGCTGTGCTCGCGGCCGTCGCGGTGGTCGCCGGGATCGGCGTCGTGCCGGGGCCGGCCAGGCTCGATCCCGTCGCCGAGGCCCGCGCGGCGCTCGGCACCGGTGGGGAGATCCTGCACTTCCGGGTGACCTGGAACTACGCGGTGTCGGCGGCGAACTCCGCCTACTCGGGCAAGGGAACGACATCGAGCCCGCAGGATGTGTGGGCGACGACGAGCGGCGCGGTCCGCTGGCGGACGCACCAGCCCTCCGGCGCAACGCAGTGCAACGGCATCTCCGAGATGGGCAACGTCGCCTGGGTCGCATCGACCGAGACGGCCTACGCGGGTGGACGCCTGCGGATCTACAGCCCGTGGTCGAAGCTCATCGTCATCCAGCCGAAGCAGCGCCCGGGGGAGCAGGCGCAGCAGCCGTTCCCGACCCTCCCGCCGGAGTTGGGCGACAGCCGCGATCCCGCGAGCGCCATTCGGACCGCACTCGACCGTGGTCTGTTGAAGGACAGCGGAATCGTGGAGCGATCGGGTCGACGGCTCCGGATGTTGACCGGCGCGATCGGCGTGGCCAGGCGCGTCCCGGACCGCTCCTCCTCCTACGATTCGACGTCCGGGAAGAAGACGCTGCTGTACCCGGGTACGACGATCGAGGAGCGTCCGATCCGGCTGACCTACACCGTCGACGCGGACACGTTCGCGCCGGTGGAATTGCAGACGCGCCGGTACTCGATGTGGTCACGTGCCGGAGGTCGTCACCACTACGTCTGGGTGTCGGACACGCTGCGCTTCCAGACCTTCGAACGCCTCGCTCCCACGCCGGAGCACCGCGCGCTGCTCGATCTCGATGCGCCTCCGGACACGCCCGTAGCCTGGATCCGCCCGGCGCCGGCCGGGTCCGGGCCACGGAAGTTCCTGCCCAGGGCGTCACGAGCCTCGATGCGCGCCGCGGACGCCGCGGCGAAACGGTGCCGCGCGGCAGCTCGTTGACGCCCGGACGCCGTCGTACCGCGCGGGGTCCCTCCTTAGACTCCCCCGCGATGGACCTCGAAACCGCGATCCGCGAGCGGCGCACCACCAAGAACTTCACCGACGAGCCCGTCGACCCGGCGGTCGTGCGGGAGCTGGTCGAGCTGGCCACGTGGGTGCCGAACCACAAGATGACGGCGCCGTGGCGGTTCCGGCTGGTGGGCCCCGAGGCGACGGCGTCGCTGATCGACATCGCCCCGGCCGACAAGAAGGGCAAGGTCGTGAAGGCGCAGACGCGCGTGCTCGTGAGCTGCGTGGTCGTCGGAGACCCGGGCCGCCGCGAGGAGGACCTCTTCTCGACCGCCGCCGCCGTGCAGAACCTGCTGCTCGCCGCGACGGCCCGCGGCATCGACTCGTTCTGGCAGACGCCCACCATCCCCGCCCTGCCCGCGTCGCGGTTCAAGCTCGGCATCCCCGACGACGAGCAGCTCGTCGCCGTCGTGCACCTCGGCTTCTCGCGCGACGAGCGCACCGTGCCGCCGCGGGTCGACGTCGACACGGTCTACAGCGAGCTGCCCTAGCGCCCGCATGGCCCGCGTCCGACGCATCGCCTCGGCGCTCGTCGCCACCGTGCTGGCGGCCGGCGGCCTCGCGGGCTGCGGCTCCTCGGGCGACGGCAGCGGCGACGACGTCGGCCAGGGCGACGCGAACACCACCCCCGTGTCGCTCGCGGTCGCCGTCGATGCGTTGCCCTCGACCCTCGACCCCGCGCTCGCGCGGACACCCAGCGAGCGCGTGATCGCGGCGGCGATCAACACCCCGCTGCTGACCTACCGCCGCTCGACCGACACGGACGCGGCGACCCTCGAGCCGGCGCTCGCGGGCGACCTGCCGACCCTCTCCGACGACGCCACCGAGTACCGCTTCACGCTGCGGCCCGGTCTGCTCTACGCCGACGGCCAGGTCGTGACGGCGTCCGACGTGGAGCGGTCGATCGCGCACGCCTCGGTGGCCGCCGTCGACCCCGAACTGCGGGCGGTCCTCGACGACATCGAAGGCGCCCCGAGCGCCGACGGCCAGACGCTCTCCGGGGTCGTGTCCGACGACTCGACGGGCACCGTCGTCGTGAAGCTGCGCCACCCGGACGGTCGCATCCCGCTCGCCCTCGCCGATCCCGCCACGGCGCCGCTGCCCGCGCTACCTGCCCGCGACCTCAAGACGCTGCCCTCCTCGACCGGGCCGCTCCGCGTGGCGCGCGTCACGGCGACCTCGATCGAGCTCGTCGCGAATCCGCTGCGTGCCCGGATCGCGACCGTGCCTGCGGCGCACGCCACGCAGGTGTCGATCACGACCCGTGAGCCCACCGCGGCCGCGCTGGCCAGCGGGGCCGTCGACCTCGTGCTCGACCCGGCCGCCGGCAAGGTGCCGGCGAAGATGACGGCGATCGACGCGTCGAGCGGAGCCGTGTGGTCGCTGGTACTGCCGGCGCGCGGCGAGTTCAGCGCGCGCACGGTGCGGCAGGACCTCGCCCAGGCGCTCGACCGCCGCGGGCTGGCCGCGGCGACCGACCCGACGGTGCGGTCGACGACGCCTCGCGGCGCCTCCGGCACCACCCCGTCCACCGGGGCCTCGTCGACGACGCCGTCCGGTGGCGAGGTGTCGACCACGCCGATCACCACGCATGGCTCGTCGATGGTCGACGAGGACGTCGACGGCGGCCTCGTGCCGGCGTGCGGGCTCCTGCCGGCCTACGTGGTCGGCGCGGTGGTCCGCGACGACTGCCCGCCGTCGCCGACGATCACGAAGACCAAGCCGCTGCTCGGGGAGACGGTCCGCGTCGCGGTGGCGAGCGCCGGGGTCGGCGAGCAGGCATCGGCGCAGGTCGTGGCGACGGCGGTCGAGGCACTCGGCGGCCAGGCGGTCTTCGTGCGCGCCGCGGACCCGGCCCACGCGGCGCTCTCGACGAACTCGAGCGCGGATGCCGCGATCGTGCGCGCGTCGCCGTCGCTGCCACATCCGGCCGGCTGGCTCGGGGCCGCGTCCGAGGTCGACGACCTCATCCACCGCGAGGTCCTCGCGGACACGGCCGGTCCGCTCACCGGCAGCGCCGACCGGTGGTCGTCGCTCGAGAAGCGTGCCGTCCAGCGTGCCGTCGTGGTGCCGATCGCCGTCGGCCGGACCCAGGTGCTCGTGGGCCCGGCGATCGCCCGCAGCTCCGTGCAGATCCACCCGGTGCTCGGGCTCGATCTGACGGCGCTCGCGCCACGCTGAGGGGCGCGGCCGCGGGCCGCCCGCGCTACTTCACCGTGAACGTCGTGCTCACCGGCTTCGCCGACACGTTCCCCGTGCCGGTGCCGTAGGCACTGAGCGTGTATCTGCCCACCGGCGTGGTTCTCGTGAAGGTGAAGACGGTCGGCTTGCCGGGGTCGATCGCGGCGGTGACGGGCTTGCCGACGGCGATCACGCGCGTGCAGGACTTCGGCTTCTTGCCCTTGGCCTTCTTCTTGGGCGGTGCGACGCACGACGTGCCCTTCACGACGCCCTTGGCGGACTTCGTGATCATGACCTCGCCGGCGACGTGTGCCGTCGTCGTGACCGACACGGACACGTACTTCGGACCGTGCTTCGGGGCCTTCTTGCCCTTCTTCGGCTTCGGGGCGGTCAGCGTGACCTTGCCGATCGTGAGCACGGGATTCACCACGACGGGCGGCGGCGTGGTCGATCCGCCGACGGGCGGTGGTCCGGTGCCTGCCGGCAGCACGCCCGCGCCGGTGGAGGCCGAGAAGATCTGCGACTTGGATCCCGCGACCCGCGACGGCCACACGACCGACGCGATGTCGGCGGTGGCCATGGCCGTGGCGGGCTGGCCGTAGGCCGCCGCCGCGTCGAGCGTCTGCGGGGCGCCGAATGCCGCCGCACCGGCCGGCCGGATCGCGGCGACGACCGGGACGCCCTGCGCCGTGCTGGTGTGCCAGG
>JAVHXX010000438.1 GCA_031119595.1 Patulibacter sp.
CGCAGGGTGACCGGGCGCATCGCGAAATAATAGCCGGCGGCCAGCGTGCCGACGTTCCACGCGTGCAGGGTGCGGTCGGTGCCGCACGTGCCGAGCGCATCACGTTGCGCCTGGGTCGGGGTCACCTCCGTTCGCGACGAGCCGGTGAACTGCAGCGACGACGGGAAGCAGTCGGCCACGAGGACGCTGCGCGCGTCGGTCGTGGTCGACTTGTTCGTCGCGGTGAGCGTCCACGTCACGACGTCCTGGCCGGAGACGACGGCGCCGTTCCGGTCGTCGGTCTTCGTGATCGCGAGGTTCGGGGCGGTGACGCCGACCGCGACCTGCTTCGTCGGGGCGACGGAGGTGCCCGTCACCGGGTCGGTGCTGCGGAACGTCGCAGTGTTCGTGATCGTCGCCGACGAGAACGTCGTGCCGTCCGACTTCGGGTACGCACCGGTGCCGGCGGACACCGCGAGCCCGGAGACCGTGACGGTGAAGGTCACGTCAGCCGTCGTGGTGTTGTCGAACACGCTCGGGAAGACGAGCGCGCCCCCGCCGTTCGTGTTCGTCGTGGCACCGCCGGTGAACGTGAAGTCCTGGCCGCCGTAGGTGACGGTCGTGTCGCCGTCGGTCATGCCGCGCGTCGCCGCGTTCGCGGCCCCGGGCAGGCCCAGCGTCCACGTGGTGGCGCTCGTCGTCCTCAGCCCGGTGACCGAGGCCAGCGGGTCCACCAGTGACGCGGTACCGACGCTCGTGCCGGCCTTCACGGTCACGGAGTAGGTGTACTTGAGCGGCTGCCCCGGCACGGCGTTCAGGCCGGACCGGTTCGTCGCACCGCCGTCGGTCCCACCGGTCTTGGCGACGACGACGGGCGTGATCGTCACCTGGCGCTGCGCGTCCGCGCTGACGGCGGCGAGCTGCGATCCGGTCGCACCGGATGCGTGCGCGCTCGTGCCGGCGACAGGTGCGGGCACCCAGGTCTGCGCGGTCCCGGTGTCGGCCGTGGTGTCGAAGCGCACGACCGAGGCGGAGTTCTTGTAGGCGGTGCCGGCGAACGACTGGGCCGGGACCTGCATCGTGTAGAGCAGGTCGGTGGTCGCGCCGGACGCGATCGGGCCGACGCCCGTCCACACGATGAAGGAACGCTTCGAGAACGTCGATGACGCTCCCGTCGGTGCTGTGTCGGTGCAGGTGCCACCGCTGGCGGATGCGTCGACCGCGCTGCAGACGATCCCCGCGGGCAGGGCGTCCCAGACCGAGACGTTGCTGATCGGGTACCCGCCTGCGGTCCCCGTCGGGTTCGTGACACTCACCTTGTACTGGAGCAGCTGTCCCTCGGTCGTGTTCGCCGGGTTCACGTTGGCACTGAGGCTGCCGGCGTCCTTGCCGGTCTGCACGATGCTCTTCGCGAGGGCGGCGGAGGCGACCCCGGCGACCTTGTAGTTCGCGGAGGACCGCAGGCTCGTCACGGAACCGGCGGTGTTCTGCTGGGCGAACTTCATGAGGTTCGCGGTGATGTCCGGAACCGTCGTGCTGGAACCGGCCTTCGCGATCCGGGCGGCGACGTACAGGACGACCGTCGCACCGGCGGTGTCACCGTCGACGTAGGTGCCGCCGGTCGCGGGGGACCCGATCGAGAACGACGCCATCGACGTGCTCGAACCGGTGAGCTTCACCTGCGCGGCCGGGACGGTGCTCTCGGAGCCGTACGCCCAGTCGGTGCCCTCGACCCACTGGGCCGCGGACGCCGTGGTGCCCACGGGGAGCATGTCCGTCACGGTGGCGTTGCGGCTCTGCACGCCGGCGGGGAACGCGACCTGCAGGCGGAAGCAGACGAGGTCGTTGACGGTGAACGGGTCGGCGGGCGTCGTCGACGAGTACGTCCCGGTCGAGGCGGCGCAGTCGGCCGCGCTGGTCACCGGGGAGGTGGTGCTGCGCGGGAGGACCGACTTCGCGATCTGCGGGCTGTCCGAGGTGATCGTCGCCTTCGAGTCGTCGACGACCTGCTGCGTCCCGGTGTCACCGTGCACCCCGGTGGAGGTCCCGGCGATGGCGACCTTGTTCGTGAAGTCGTCACCCGCGGCCGTCGGCCCGGCGCTGCCCGCCACCGAGTAGCTCTGACGCATGAGCGCCTTGTACGTCACGGTCGGCGCCGCGTTCGTCGCCTGGTCCGCGATGTGGAACCGGACCGTGAAGCTGCCGTCCGCGGCGGAGTAGGCGACCGAGTCGATCGTGGCACCGGACATCTGCTGGTCCAGCGCGGCGTTCTTCGACGGGTCGCAGTCCGCCGGCAGGGTGCCGGTCGTCGGGGTGCCGGTGGGGAACGCCGGGCACAGGCCGTCGGGCAGCGTGTCGGTCAGGGTGATGCCGGCGGAGGACTCGTACTCGCTGGTGCGGACGAGGAGCGAGTACGTCGCCAGCTTGCCCGCCGCGAACGAGGTCGGGGAGACGCTCTTGGCGACTGCGAGGTCCATCGCCTCGACCGTCAGTGAGGCGGTCGCCTTCTGCGCGGAGGTCGCCCCACCGCCGACCGAACCGGTGTACGTGCCCTGCGCGTCGACGAGGTTGGTGAGGCCGTGGCCGTTCGAGGTGGTGTCGGCGGTGTTCTGCCGGGTCGACGCGCCGTTGTTGTTGTCGAGGTCGGCGGCCTGCTGCAGCGAAGCGGCGGCCGGAGCGGTGGAGCTCGTCGAGGGCTGGCCCGGCTGGCCGGCGAACGACATCGTGTTCTCGCGCAGCGGGACGGCGGCAAGGTACTTGATCGTGACGGTCGCACCCTTGGCGAGGTCACCGACGTTCCAGACGACCTTCGTGTAGACCGACGAGCCCTGGCCAGCGACGGTGTTCACCGTCTCGACGCTCTGCGGCGTGCGGCAGGCCGTCGCGTCCCAGGTACCGGTGGCCTTCGCCGCGGTGGCCGCTGTGAGGGACGGGGCTCCCGTGTACTCCGCGCCCGAGGTGGTGTTGTCGATCGCGCCGCACTGCAGGAACTCGAGTCCGGCGGGCAGGTAGTCGGTCACCAGGACGCCAGTGGTGGGCGCCTGCGCCGTGTTCTTCACCGTGAGCGTGTAGACGGTCGGGTGGTCGTGCACGCCGCGGACGAGCTCGTTCTCCGGGCTCGGCTCGGCCTTCGTGATGCTCAGCGCCGACACCGTCGTGGCGTTCGACGTCGCGGCAGCGGCGTTGATCCCGGTCCCGGCCGTCGGCGTCCCCGTGGCGCCGTAGGTCGGGAGGGTGCGCGCATCCGTGCTCGCTGCGACCTGCGCGTCGGCGGTGAAGGCCGTGCCGACCGGCCAGGAGGCATCAGCGGACTGGACGGAGAACGAGATCGACTTCTGGTCCCCGGCGACCAGGTCGGAGACGTTCGACCACACGAGGAGCGTTCCGCCACCCTGCGCGGTGGTCAGCGTCGTGATGACGGGTTCCCCGGTCTGCGTGCCCGCGGAGTTCGGGACGTACGTCACCCCCACCGGGAGCTTGTAGGTGTACCCGAGGTTGTACAGCGCAGTACCGCTCCCCGCGGCCGTGGTGTTCTTCGCCGTGATCGTCGCGCCGGCCGGTGCCCCGTTCAGCACCGATCCGTCCGCCTTGACGGAGACCGACACGAGCGATCCGGCGGCGCTCGTCGGCGCGGCGACCGCGAACACGGACAGCAACGCGGCGAGGAGACTCACCACCACCGCCATGGCGATGGCGCGCGGGCGTGCAGGGAACAGGGCAGAACGCATCGGGAGTGCTCTCGGGTCGTCGTCGGGCGACGCCGAGCGCAGCGCAGCGGAGCAGCACCGTGCGGGCAGGGTCCCTCGGTGCGTGCTGCGGCGGTGTTCGGGTCACCACGCGGGCCGGTTCGGCCTCGCGACTCCACGGTATCCAGTTGCGGGAAACCGCCGCTGCACCCAGTGTGGGGTACACGGGTGCCCCCCTTTGCGAGGACGACCCCCGAGTGGGCGACACCCGGGTCCGTCGGCACGACGACGCCCGCCCGGCGCGGTGCCGGACGGGCGTCGTCGGAGCGTTCGGCTCAGGCGGGATCGCCGCCGTTGTTCCCGATCTTGTCGTCGAGGTTCTGCGCGGTCCGCAGGGCACG
>JAVHXX010000439.1 GCA_031119595.1 Patulibacter sp.
GGCGCCGGGCGAGCGCCGCGCGCCGCGTGACCCCGCCCGCCAGCGCGCGGCGCCGCGCCGCCAGCTCCGGCCGGGGGCCGCGACGGATCGGAGAGGACTGCTGGCGGGCCGGCTGCAGGGTCATGGTGGCTCCTGGAAGAGGTCGGCGGGGCCCCGTCCGGGACCCCGCGGTGGTTGACACCCAGGACCCTGCCCGCCGAGCTGCAGCAGGTCTGTCGCGAACTGTGCCGACTCTGCGCAGGGACGCACACGCGATACTCCTGGCGTGCGAGCCCTCCTCGTGAGCAACATGTGGCCGACGCCGGCGCGGCCCGCCCTCGGCACGTTCGTCAAGGACCAGGTCGAGGCGCTCCGGCGCCGCGAGGATGTCGAGTTGACCCTCGCCACGTTCCCGCCTGGCGGCCGCCACTACCTCACCGCCGTGCCCTCGCTCGCGCGCCGCCGTGGGTTCGACGTGGTCCACGCCCACTTCGGACTCACCGCCGCCCCGGCCCTCGCGGCCGGCGGCCGGATCCACGGCGTCACCCTCCACGGCACGGACCTCGTCGCGCCGCGCTCCCGGCGGGTCACCCTCGGCGTCCTGTCCCGCTACGACGTGGTCGGCATCCCCTCCGACCACGCCCGCACCTCGTTGCTCCCGCCGGCCGTGGCGGCCCGGACCGGGGTCCTGCCGACGGGCATCGACCTCCACACCTTCACGCCCGTCGACCGTGCCGAGGCCCGCCGTGCCCTCGGCCTCGATCCCGGCCGGCCGTTCGTGCTCTTCCCGTACGACCCCGCGCGGGCGGTCAAGCGCTTCGACCTCGCCCGGGCGGCGTCCGGCGACCACCTGCTCCACGCACTCGGGCACGAGACGCGCGAGCGGATGCGTCTCTGGCTGAACGCCGCCAGCGTCGTCGTCTGTCCGGCCGACTGGGAGACCTTCGGGATGGCCGCCGCCGAGGCGGTCGCGTGCGGCACGCCCGTGCTCGCGGTCCCGACCGGCGCCCATGAGGAGGTCCTCGCACCCGTGCCGTGGGCGCAGTGTTCGCCCTTCGACGAGACGCCGTGGCGCACGTTCGTGGACGAGGCCCTCGACGCCGACGTGCAACACGCCGACGGCCCGGATCACGCGGCCCCGTGGTCGTCCGACGCGATGGCCGAGCGGCTCGTCGGCGCGTGGGCATCGGCGCTGGCGGCCCCCCGCCAGCGCCGGGGGTAGACTGGCCGACTGGCGCCCGGCGCCCCTCTTCCCATGGCTCGCGACTCCAGTCCCTTCGCCCAGCGACTCAAGGCTCTCGCCTCCCGCGCGGGGAAGCCTTCGAGCGACGAACCCGCCCCGGGCGAGGTCGAGCAGCCCTCGGCCGAGGCCGCGCAGCCGCCCGCCGCCGAGCCGCCCGCGCCCGCCGCCGAGGTCGATCCGGACGAGCAGCCGACCGGTGAGTTCCCGGCGATCCCCGATCCGTCGACCCCGGGCGAAGCCCCGGTCGCTTCCGAGGCGGCCGTCGTGCTTCCGCCGGAGCCGACCACCGCCTCCGAGGCCTCGGATCCCGAGCCGACCGCGGACACCCCGGCACCTGCCGGGCACGAGCCGACGTCCGCGCCGACCGCAACCACGCCTGCGACTCCTGAGCCCGCCTGGCCGGTCGTGGTCCCGCCGCCTCCGGTGAAGCCCCCGACGTCCGTGCCCGCGCCCGGGTACACGCCGCCGTCCGACGACGCTCCGCCGCGTCCGACCTCCTCGGTCCGGCCGATCTGGCTCGATCCGCCGTCCCAACCGGAAGCCCCCACGCCGTCCGCGGACGTCCCCGCCGAGCCGACCGGACCGACGCCGACCGGACCGACCTTGCCGCCGCCCGTGCTCCCGAAGCGCGAGCAGCCCGAGCCCGAGCCGGCCGTCGACCCGACCTCCGATGCCGAGACGACTGCGTTCCCGAGCGTCGCCGACGACTCCGACGGGGCCGAGCCCTCTGCCGCCCCGGAGGCGACGGCCCCCGACGTGACGCCCGAGTCGATCACGGGCGCGCCGTCGACCGACGAGCCGGACGCCGAGGCGGCCGCCGACTCGACGCCGATCGAAGACGCGATCGACGCGGATGCGTCACCGTCGACCGTGACGCCCGAGCCGGAGGACGGTCCGGAGGCCGCCCGAGCCCCGGAGGCCGACCCGGCACCGGACGCCGAGCCCCGCCCCTCCACCCCGGATGCCTTGAACGAGGCGCTGGCACTCCCGGACGAGGACGAGCCCGCTGAGGCGCCGTCGCCGTCGTCGTCGTCGTCGTCGTCGTCGTCCGACGAGGATGCCGCCGAGCCGGTTGCCGAGGTCGAGCCCACTCCGGATACGTCCGAGCCGGTGGCCGAAGCGGACGCCGCGCGGCCGATCGACCCCGAGCCGACCGCCGAGAGCGACACCCAGGCGACGCTCGTGAGCGACGCCATCCCGCAGACGCCCCGCCGTGGCCGCCTGCCTCGCCCCGGTTTCCTGAAGCGCTCCGCGCCCACGCCGGTCGAGACCGCGGCCGCGGACGAGCCGTCGCCCGCCGCCGATGCCCCGGCCGAGACGCCCGAGGCCGACACGCCCACCGCCGACGCCCGGACCGCGACCGAACCCGCGCCGGACGACGCCGTCTGGGACTCCGTGGTGGCGTCGGGCGAAGGCGCGACCACGCAATTCGAGGCGGCGACGGCGGAGGCGGCCGAGGCCGCGCCCGCTCCGGACCCCGGCTCGATCACCGGCCGCATCGCCGCGATCGGACGCATCGGCCGCGCCCGAAAGGACCGCAAGGCCGCCGCCACGACCGACGTCCCGGCCCCGGCCGAGCCCGAGGTCGCACCGGCCCCCGCGGCCGCGGCGCCGGAGCCGACCCCCGAGCCCGACCCGGCCCTGCTCACCGCGGAGCCGGTCCCGTACAAGCCGTCGTTCGCCGAGCGCGCCGCGCTGCGCCGCCGTGCCAAGAGCCTGCGCGGTCGCCGCGATGCCGGCCTCCTCGAGCTCGGGGCGATCGTCCTCGACCAGAGCCGCTTCGGCGACCCGTCGGGAGGCACGCTCGTCCGTCGGCGCACCGCCGAGCTCGCCGACCTCGACAGCGAGATCGCCGCCATCGAGATCGCCCTCGACGACGAGCGCAGCGCGGAGACCGTGAAACAGCTCGGCGTCGTCCACTGCACGACCTGCAGTGCCCTGCTCGGCCCGGTCGACCGCTTCTGCGCGAACTGCGGTGCCGCGCACCCGGGTCCGTCCGGCGACGGCGACGAGACTCCCGCTTCGTGACGGGCGAGGTCACGCGCTCCGACGTCGTCGTCGTCGGAGCAGGGGCCGCCGGCCTCTACTGCGCGCTGCGGGCCGCTGCCGCGGGCGCGTCGGTGTCGCTCGTCTCCGCCACGCCCCTGGCCCAGACGGCGAGCTACTGGGCCCAGGGCGGCGTCGCTGCCGCCATCGCCATCGACGACTCCGTCGAGGCGCACCTGGCCGACACCGAGATCGCCGGCCGCGGCCTGACCCGCCACTCCGCCGCCCACGTCCTCGTGACCGAGGCCTACGACCATGTCCGAGGGCTCGAGGAGCTCGGGGTCCGCTTCGACGCCGACCGCCAGGGCCGCCTGTCGCTCGGGCTCGAGGGCGGTCACAGCCATCGCCGCGTCGTGCACGCCGGCGGGAGCGCCACGGGGCGCCGCATCGTGCGTGACCTGTCCGCGCTCGCCGCCGAGCACCCGAACATCGCCGTGATCGAGGGCCACCGCGCCGCCGAGATCTGGATGCACGAGGGTGCCGCGATCGGCATCGTCCTTGAGAACGGCCACGCGCTCCACGCGCGCGCCACGGTCCTCGCGACCGGCGGCGCCGCCGCACTGTGGCGCCGCACCACGAACCCGCCCGGCTCCCAGGGGATCGGCATGGTCCTCGCGGCGGCGGCAGGCGCGGAGCTCGCCGATCTCGAGTTCCTCCAGTTCCATCCGACCGCCCTCAGCGGCGTCCCCGGGCGCGAGGGGTTCCTGGTCACCGAGGCCATCCGCGGCGAGGGCGCGACCCTCCACGGTCCGGACGGCGAGCGGTTCGTCGAAGAACTCTCCCCC
>JAVHXX010000440.1:0-3008 GCA_031119595.1 Patulibacter sp.
TGGTCTTCCACCGCATCATCAAGGACTTCATGATCCAGGGCGGCGACCCGCTCGGTCAGGGCATCGGCGGCCCGGGCTACCGCTTCGACGACGAGATCTCCCCGGAGCTCACCTTCCAGAACCCGTACATCTTCGCGATGGCGAACGCCGGCATCCAGGGCGGTCGCGGCACGAACGGCTCGCAGTTCTTCATCACCACGGTGGCGACCCCCTGGCTGCAGGGCAAGCACACCATCTTCGGCGAGGTGGCGGACGACGAGTCCCGTGCCGTCGTCGACGCGATCGAGGGTGTGGCGACGGACGGCCGTGACAAGCCGCTCGAGGACGTCGTCATCCAGAGCATCGACGTCGAGGACGTCTGAGCCACCACGTGAGCGATCCGGCGTACAACTCGAACAACACCTGCTACCGGCACCCCGACCGGCAGAGCTTCGTGCTCTGCCAGCGGTGTGGGCGCACGATCTGCCCTGAGTGCCAGACGCCGGCGGCGGTCGGGGTGCACTGCCCGGAGTGCGTGCGTGAGCAGCGCGCGCAGTTCACGGCGAACCGTCGGGCGAACGGCCCCAGTGGTATGACCGTCGCCCGACGGCGCTTCGCCATGCTCGACCAGAAGGCGACGGTCGTGATCGTCGCCGTCTCGGTCGCGCTGTGGTTGCTGAACCAGGTCAGTGGCGGGTACGTCAACGCGTGGTTGAGCTACTGGACGCCCCTCGTCGGCACGCAGCCGTGGCGTCTGGTCACCGGGCTGTTCGTGCACTCGTCGTTCTTCCACATCCTGTTCAACATGTGGGCCGTCTGGATCTTCGGGCGGATGCTCGAGAACATCCTCGGGACGTGGCGGTTCCTGGCGCTCTACTTCCTGGCGGGTCTCGGCGGGGACCTCGCGGTCTCGTTGCTGAGCCCGGGAACGCAGGTCGTCGGCGCCTCCGGTGCGATCTTCGGCCTGTTCGCCGCCTTCTTCGTGATCCAGCGGAGCCTCGGGTACAACGCCGTGCAGCTCCTGGTGATCATGGGGCTCAACCTGGTCGTCGGGTTCCTGCCCGGTACGGCGATCTCGTGGCAGGCGCACGTCGGCGGCATCGTGCTCGGGTTCATCACCGGGTTCGTGTTCGCGAAGACCCGCAACGTCCGACAGCGCGGCCTGCAGATCGGCCTGCTGGTGGCCGAGGCGGTCGTGCTCATCGCGGGCATCTTCGCGGTGTACGCGAGTCTCCAGGCCGGCATCGGCGTAGGCGTCTGACCGCACACCCCGCCCCGCCCTACGAAGGCCCCGTCGCTCGCGCGACGGGGCCTTCGTCGTTGCGTCGCACAGCGGGGATCAGTCGTTGCGTCGCACACCGGGGATCTCCTGGGTCGGCGAGTTTCCACACGTGCACGAGCGAGTTCTCCACAGCTGTGGAGAAACCGGTGAGTTACACGCGTGTGATTATCCCCACTGTGGACTTCGCTGTGGATAACTCCGGGTCATGGGTGTGGAGAGCGGTGTGGAGAGTGTGGATAACTGTGGACAACCGCGGCCGCAGTGGGGAGAACGCGATCGTCGCCACGGGAGTGCTGTGGACAACCGCCCGAGGTGGCCGCGACAACGACGACGCCCGCCGCACCACACGGTGCGACGGGCGTCAGGAGGAACAGAAGGTCGAGGTTGCTACCGCCAGCGGGTGGTCATGAGGAAGCCGACGAACATGATGCCGAAGCCGATCAGGATGTTCCACGACCCGAGGGACGGAACCGGCAGCGTGGTGTTCGAGATGTAGAAGACGATGACCCAGGCGAGCCCGATGAGCATGAAGCCGAACATGACCGGCTTGAACCAGACGGGGTTCGGCTGGTCCCCCGCAGTGTCGACCGAGTCGGCTCGGGTCCTCCGGGCGGGCTTGGTGCGGTCCTTGTCCTTGGCCATGGCCGGTATCCTACCGTGACCACGTGTGTGGGAGGACTCTCAGCCCGCTGCACACATCCCCCACGAGTACGGTGAACCGACCATGACCAAGATCCTCGTCGTCGACAACTACGACAGCTTCGTCTACACGCTCAACGGCTACGTGCAGCAACTCGGTGCGGAGACCGACGTCGTGCGGAACGACACCTTCCCCGAGTCCGAGATCGCCGACCGCATCGCCGACTACGACGGCGTGCTCCTGTCACCCGGCCCGGGCACGCCGGCCGACGCCGGAGTGTCGATCGCGACCGTGCACGCCGCGATCGCGGCGGACAAGCCGCTCCTCGGAGTCTGCCTCGGCCACCAGGCGATCGCCGAGGCGCTCGGCGGCACGGTGACGCACGCCGAGGAGCTCATGCACGGCAAGACCTCGCAGGTCGACCACGACGACAGCGACCTCTTCGTCGGTGTCCCGCACCCGTTCACGGCGACCCGCTACCACTCGCTCGCGATCGTCGAGGGGACCGTCCCCGAGGAGCTCACCGTCACGGCCCGGACCGGCGGCGGCGTGATCATGGGTGTCCAGCACCGCGAGCACCCGGTGTACGGCGTCCAGTTCCACCCCGAGTCGGTCCTCACCGAGGGCGGGTACCGCATGGTCGGCAACTGGCTGGAGACGACCGGACTGTCCGGCGCTGCCGACCGTGCGGCCGGACTGAACCCGCTCATCGCGGCGCACCGCGCCTGACGAGCGGTCGGCCTGGAGGCACGGCTCGGGTCCGACCCGCGGCATCCGTCAGGACGCCGTCAGTTCACTGCCCGTCGCCACCGTCGCCGCCGTCGTCCCCGCCGGTGTCGCCGCCCGATGCGGGCGGCTGCGTGGGCTGGGACGAGGCGGCGCAGTAGGTGAGCACCACGGTGCTGCCCTGGGCGATGTCGCCGGCCGGCGCGCTCTGCTGCGTCACCGTGCCACCGGTGCACGAGTAGGCCGGCGCGGGCGTCACCGTCAGTCCGAGGCCGGCGAGCGTCGCGTTCGCGGTCGAGAACGGCTGCTGCGTGACGTCCGGGAGTTCGACCTTGCCGTTCGACACGGTCAGGTTCACCACGGTGCCCTTGGCGTGCTGCG
>JAVHXX010000440.1:3018-4047 GCA_031119595.1 Patulibacter sp.
CGGGGTCAGTGCTCATGACGGTGCCCTCCGGCACGTCGGGCGAGTAGTCGGAGTTGATCGCGCCGACCGTGAACCCGGCGTCCGTGAGGGTCTTCTCGGCGGCGTCCTGCGCCTGGCCGGCGAGGTCCGGGACCGCGATCTGCTGCGGACCGAGCGACACGATCACGCGCACGTTCTGACTGCGGCCGACCTTCGTCCCGGCACCGGGCTCGGTCCGGATGACCGTGCCCTTCTCGACGTCGTCGGAGTTCTCCTCCACCTTGACGGCGACCAGGTCGTGCTTGTCGAGCGCCGACGCTGCGGAGTCCCAGGTCGCACCGGCGACGTTCGGCACGCTGACCGACGACACCGGACCCTTGCCGGGCTGCAGGTTCGCGACGAAGAACACCACGGCGACGATGACGGCTGCGGTCAGGATGATGCCGACCCAGATCCACGCCACCGGCGGACGGTTCTGCGTGCGCTGCGGGCGGTGCTCGGCCGTGTCGTCCTCGAGCTCGCGGAACGCGACGGCCGGGTTGGACGTCGTGCGCGGGTTGACGCCGAACAGCATCGTCGATGCGTCGTTCGCGGCCTGGTGCTGGAGCTTCCGGGTCGACGCCGGGACGTGACCCGCAGCGGCCTGCTGCAGCTCGGTCCGGAACTCGGCGGCGTTCTGGTAGCGGCGGGTCCGGTCCTTCACCAGGGCGTGGAGGGTCACAGCGTCGAGCGCCGGTGAGACCTCGGCCACCAGGGACGACGGCGCGACGGGCTGCTCGCTGACGTGCTGGTAGGCGACGGCGACGGGCGAGTCGCCGAGGAACGGCGGTCGACCGGTGAGCAGCTCGAACAGCACGACACCGGTCGAGTAGACGTCGGTGCGTGCGTCCACGGTCTCACCGCGTGCCTGCTCCGGCGAGAAGTACGAGGCGGTCCCGAGGATCGAGGTGGTCTGCGCCACCGTCGCCGAGGTGTCGGTGATGGCGCGGGCGATCCCGAAGTCCATCACCTTGACCTGGCCGGAGTGCGTGACCATGACGTTCGCGGGCT